>JACXUF010000013.1 GCA_014764105.1 Sulfuricurvum sp.
GGTTTGTAATAATTTTGGATATTTTTAGCATCTTTTGTCCCGACAAGATCACAAAGTGTCTTGAAATCGCTTTTGGCGATTGCTTCAAAAGTGCCAAAATAGTCGATCAATTTTTGGATTTTTGGCTGTGAAATTCCATGGATCATCAGAAGCTTCGATTCCTGATCATGCTTGAGTTTTGTTTTTTTGTGAAACGTTATTGCACTGCGATGTGCTTCATCGCGCAGTTTTTGGATAAATTGGAGCCGTTTATCGCTGCTCTCCAGCCGCAATGTATGTTTGAAGGTGTGAATAATATCTCGTGCCAAACCTTTTGCTCTATGCGCTTTGGCATCGATTTTTTCTTTGCTGATAGCGATAATATCGAGATGAATTCCATGCGACGCGAGTAAATCATTGGCTAGATTTCTCAGGGTCTCTCCACCGTCAAGTACCCAAAGATCAGGAGGTGGATTAGACTCAAATCCCTCGATTCTACGGCCCAGCATCTCCCTCATTTGAGAATATTCGTCCCTCTCGTGGAGGTGAAATATCCTGTATCCTTTTTTGTCAAAATGCCCCTGATCGTAGACAATCATCGCTCCGACGGTGGCTACTCCGCCATGATGGGAGTTGTCGAATACTTCGATCCGCTCGGGGAGTACTGATAGATCAAAAAGTTCTTGGAGTGAAGAGAGGAGGGTGTTCTCACTCGGCTGAGGGGTGCGAAGGAGTTCGCAGGCATTGGTCAATGCCAAATCGATCAACTCTTTTTTGGAACCTTTATGAGGAGTGTTAAGGTGAGCTTTTTTCCCAAAGAGCGCTGTGAGATGCTCTTGTACCCATCTGCTTGATTCAAACGGGTGGGCTGTTAAAATCGGGGCGATGATTGGAGGTTTTTCGTTGCCATAAAAACTCATGAGAGTTCGCTCATACGCCTCATCGAGTGAAAAATAGGGGGTAATAGGGATAAAATCGTGACTTGTGGAGGCTAAACGCCCCTCTCGGATAAAAAGACGGATGATACAGCCACGCGATTCATGGTGAGCAATAGCAAAAACGTCGTAATTATCGGTTGAAGCAAGATCGATTTGAGAATTTATCTCACTTTTGGAGATCCGCTCGATTCGATCGCGAAGAACAAGAGCCTCTTCAAAACGCATCGCTTCGGCATAGGTTTCCATTTTCGATTCCAGCTCTTTGATGAGCTTTTTTTTGTTATGAATCCATTCGACCCCTTGCATCACCATCGGCAGGTAATCCTCTCGTGGTATCGGGAACTCGCAGGGGGCCAAACACTGTGCTGTTTGGTAAAAAAGACACCTTTTTTTCCCTTTTAGACAACTTCTTTTTTGTACCAATTTGAGTAGCTCATATAAAGAATCCAAAATATCGCGAGCACCGACCGAAAAGGGGCCAAAATAGCGGATCCCTTTGCCTTTGATGATTTTGCGGGTGAGTTCAAATCGTGGGTATTTCTCCTCCATATTGACGTAAAGATAAGGGTATGTTTTATCATCTCGAAGGAGGATATTGTATTTAGGTTTGAGCTGTTTGATCAAAGAGTTTTCCAAAATCAGAGCATCGTGTTCATTGTCTACGACGATGTAGTGAAGCCCTGTTGTCTCCGAGAGCATTTTTTGGATCCGGAGAGAGAGGGTATTTTTAGGAGATAGGGTGGGGGAGAAATTGAAATAACTTTTGACCCGCTTGGAGAGATTTTTTGCTTTTCCGATGTAGAGAATTCGTCCATTCGCGTCTAAATATTGGTAAACTCCCGCCTGGTGGGGAAGGGAGCGGATTTGCTCTATCATCACTAAACTCTTAATAAATAATTTATGGTAGCTATTATAACATCTGTAATTAAAGAGGGGGGAGATAATGTCGAAAATAATGACATTTGGGATTATGGGTGTCATCATCATGCTGTTGAGTGGATGTGGCTATAAAGCACCCCCGCATTACGAAAAGCCTGCTCCACAAAAGGGATCGTCTGTTGCGTTATGATGTTGTTATAATCGGCTCTGGGGTAGCAGGACTCTATACTGCTATTGGGTTACCCAAAAATTTAAAAGTGTTAATTATCAACAAATCAAACCCATGGGAGTGTAACACCTACTACGCCCAGGGTGGTGTGACAACAGCGTTTGATGATGATGATATCCCCTCACATATTCAAGACACTCTCGATGCGGGTGCTGGTATGTGTGATACGCAAGCGGTTCGTGTATTGAGTGAAAACTCCCAGGCGGTGATTTGCGATTTGATCGAACGGGGATTTGTGTTTGACAAAGACGAAGAGGGGAAACTCCTTTATACGAAAGAGGCCGCCCATTCTCGAAGTCGGATCCTCCATGCCGGGGGGGATGCTACTGGGAGGTATCTCCATTTTTTTCTTCTCAACCAAAATCCCCATCCGATGCTCAGTCATGCAACCGTTGTCGATTTGCTGATCGAGAATGCCCAGTGTTGTGGTGTGGAGGTGATGAGCGAGGGGAAACGGCGTATCATCCTTGCCAATAACGTTGTGATCGCTAGTGGCGGTGTTGGATCACTTTATGAATATCACACCAATGCATCGACTATCAGCGGGGAAATTCACGGAATCTGTATCGAAAAAGGGATAGCTTTGGAATCGATGGAGATGATGCAGTTTCACCCCACGGTGTTTGTCGCTAATAGCTGGGCGCGAAAACAGCTCCTCTCTGAAGCACTTCGAGGAGAAGGGGCGCATGTCGTCGATGAGAATGGCTATCGGTTTTTGTTTGAATATGACCCAAGAGGGGAATTGGCACCGCGTGATATCGTGAGTCGCGCTATTTTTGATTATAAAAAGTGCTCGGGCAAACAAGTCTATCTTTCGTGCGAACATTTCGAAAGCGAATATTTCAAAGAGCGTTTTCCAAATATCTATAAATCGCTCAACGATATCGGCTTTACCCTCCCCAAAGATCGGGTTCCAATCTCTCCGGCGTTTCATTACGCTATCGGGGGGATAAAAACCGATCTGGATGGGAGAGTTCCAGGCATCCAAGGGTTATATAGTGTTGGTGAAGCGGCATCGACGGGGGTGCATGGGGCAAATCGATTGGCCAGTAACTCGTTGTTGGAGGGGCTCGTATTTGCTCAAAAAGCGGCTCAAGCGATTGTTAAAAATCGGGTTTCGCCGTGTAACAAAACGTTTGAAGTGGGTGATGAGGTGCTCGAAATCGAAGGAGATAAAGTAAAAAAAGACCAACTAAGACATATAATGTGGCATAATGTGTCGATTGTTCGTACACGAGAGGGACTGGAAGAGGCAAAAATGGTGATTGAAACGTTATTGGGACAAACCATTGGTAAAATGCTCAGATTGCGTCTTTTGAGTGCCAAAGCGATTGTCGAAAGTGCATTAGAGCGACCCGAATCGATCGGAGTCCATTTTATTACACAAGGAGTCGAAGAATGACAACTGCAGTTGCAGAACATGCAGCAATCAACTTTGTAGGGAGCCCGTTTGGATGGCTATTGCTGGCCATTTTTGTGGTGGGTTACTATTTTATTGCTGCCGAAGAGAAATACCATATCGACAAGGCAAAACCAGCACTTTTTACTGGAACGTTCATGTTTGTTTTGATCGGTTTTTATTATGTTGGAGTTGGAGCTGATTTGATCCTGTTTGAGCAAGAGGTTGACCATCTTATTTTAGAGATCGCAGAGATTTTCTTTTTCTTGTTTGTCGCAATGACCTACATCGAAGCGTTGATTGAACGAGGTGTATTCAGTGCACTTCGTGCGAAACTCATTGCCAAAGGGTATGGCTATCGCGAACTTTTCTGGATTACCGGATTGCTGGCGTTTTTCATCTCTCCGGTTGCTGACAATTTGACGACGGCATTGATCCTCTCAACCGTTTTGTTGACGATTGATAACAAAACCAAAGAGTTTTTGGTCCCAGGTGCGATTAACGTCGTTGTTGCGGCGAATGCTGGCGGTGCATGGAGTCCGTTTGGGGATATCACCACATTGATGGTATGGGCAGCGGAAAAAGGGGTATTTGTTGATTTTCTCTATTTATTCCCCGCATCATTTTTGGGTTGGGCAATTACTGCCTATCTCTTGAGTCGTTATATTCCCAATATTGATCCACTCGGTGCCGGAAATCCAGAAGAGGCTGCCAAAATCGAAATCCTCAAAGGGGGAAAAACAATTATCGTCTTCGGTGCGTTGACCATCGCGTTTGCGGTTCTTGGCAAACAGATTCTTCACCTCCCTCCGATGTGGGGGATGCTTTTTGGGTTGGCGGTATTACAGTTGTATATGTATTTCTTGAAGAAAAAACACAACGAGGATGTGAGTATTTTTCATGCTATGAGCAAAATCGAGAACAATACCCTCCTCTTTTTCTTCGGGATTTTGGCGGCAGTCGGTGCGCTTCACTTCACTGGATTCTTGGCGTATGCGGCAAAGCTCTATACCATGTTTGATCCGACAATAGTCAATATCGGTATCGGATTGCTCTCGGCGGTAGTCGATAACGTTCCAGTTATGTCGGCGGTGCTCAAGGCTAATCCAGCCATCGATCATGCTCAGTGGATGTTGGTGACCTTGACCGCCGGTATCGGGGGGTCGTTGATTAGTTTCGGAAGCGCTGCTGGTGTTGGAGTTATGGGTAAAATGCACGGTATCTATACGTTTGCATCCCACATGAAGCTCGCATGGACGGTTATGGTGGGTTACATTGTTTCACTCATCGTATGGTATGTCCAATTTATTGTTCTTGGCATCTATTAATCAAAATTAATCTACTTTAGGATACCCTTTCACCATGCAAAGGGTATTCAAATAGCTTTCCTTATTTATCTCCACTAAAAAGGCTCTTTCGTGAAAGAAGTCAGTATTATCATCCTTGATTTCGGCTCTCAATACACGCAGTTGATCGCTCGCCGTTTGCGCGAAAACAAAGTCTATTGCGAAATTCTCCCTTACCGTGCCTCGATCGAAACGATCAAAGCCAAAAACCCCCAAGGGATTATTCTCAGCGGTGGCCCCTCTTCGGTTTATAATGAGGATGCCTATACTGTAGATCAAGGGGTCTATTCTCTTGGTATCCCCGTCCTTGGAATTTGTTACGGTATGCAGCGTATCGCGGTCGATTTCGGCGGAAGTGTTATCCGAAGCGATCATCACGAGTACGGTAAAGCGGAACTCACCATCGATATGACTCAGCCTTCAATCTTGTTTGAGGGGTGTGAGGATGAACGTGTCGTGTGGATGAGCCATTCGGATAAAGTAGATGTGTTACCCGAGGGATTTGTTTCGATTGCCCATTCGGCAAACTCTCCGTATGCGGCGATTGCGAATGAAGACAAAATGGTATATGCGATGCAGTATCATCCGGAGGTAAACCACTCTGAAGAGGGGTATTTGATGCTCCGTAACTTCGCACGTAAAATCTGCGGTATTACCGAAAAATGGGATATGGGGCATTTCCTCAAAGAGCAGATCGTGAAAATCCGTGAGCAAGTGGGTGATGGTAAAGTTCTTTGTGCCCTCAGTGGCGGAGTTGATTCATCGGTAGTTGCGGCGTTGTTGTATGAAGCGATCGGGGATCAGCTGATTCCAGTTTTTGTTGATAATGGTGTACTTCGCAAAGGGGAGCGCGAGTCGGTAGAAAATATTTTCAAGGTGCATCTCAAAGTCCCTCTCGTTGTCGTCGATGCCTCTGAAATCTTTCTCGGTAAACTCGCTGGGGTGACAGATCCAGAAACCAAACGAAAAATCATCGGACACACCTTTATTGAAGTATTTGAAGCGGAAGCGAAAAAACACGACGGGATCAAATTCTTGGCTCAAGGGACGTTGTATCCCGACGTTATCGAATCGATCTCCCCCAATGGTGCATCGGTTACGATCAAAAGTCATCATAATGTTGGAGGATTGCCCGATTGGATGGATTTCGAGTTGATCGAACCATTGCGCGATCTGTTCAAAGACGAAGTGCGCAAACTCGGAACGGAGCTTGGATTGCCCGATTCATTGGTACACCGCCATCCGTTCCCTGGACCGGGATTGGCGATCCGTATTATGGGTGAAGTGAACAAAGCCGATTTGACTATTTTACGCGAAGCGGACATGATTTTACTCGATGAACTCAAAGCGAGTGGTTACTACACCAAAACGTGGCAGGCGTTTGCCGTATTGTTGAATGTTAAAAGCGTCGGAGTGATGGGGGATAATCGTACCTACGATAACACCGTCTGTGTCCGTGTCGTCGAAGCGGTGGATGGGATGACGGCAACATTTGCTCATCTTCCGCATACATTGCTTGAGCGTATCAGCCGCCGAATCATCAACGAAGTCGACGGGATTAACCGTGTCGTCTACGATATCAGTTCTAAACCGCCCGCAACGATCGAGTGGGAATAAGGCGCACCCTTTGCGCCCCATCTATCTGATCTCTAAAACCCCTTATGAAGGGGTTATTCATATCCCCATCCTTACAATCTCTTTTTTTAAACCCGATATCGATTTTACCCGCTATGATGGGATTATCCTTACCTCCAAACACTCCCTTATCGCTTTGGAACGCTACGATATTCAATGGGAAAAATTACAGTGTATCTGTGTTTCTGAGGGGACGGCAGATGCGGCACGACAAGCGGGCGTTTTGAATCTTCATATAGGGGACGGTTATGGGCGATCGATTCCTGAATTGATGGGACGAAAGAACTTAAAGGGAAGGTGGCTCTATGTCCGTCCAAAAGTGATCGCTTCGAATTGGATGAAAATGGTAAACCCACAGATCATCATTGACGAAGCGATACTCTACGAAACAACCTGTAATGAAAAATCGGCTGAGATAAAGATCGATGACGCTGGCGTGTTAATCTTCACCTCTCCTTCATCGATTGAATGTTTTCTAAAGTATTACACCCTTCTTCCCACCCATTCTGTCGTTACCATCGGAAAAACGACGCGAGATGCGTTTAAAGAGGTAAACGAGGTCTCAATCAGTCCTAAACCGAGCATCGCTTCCGCCGTTGAGTGTGCCCGCAAAATTGCCGAATCAACGTCCACGTTTTAAGTATTTTGAGGATATAATTATCCTCTCTGGGTGGAGCGACTAATCGCATTTTGAGGGTTCTACATATTCAACAAGCTGCACCCGTAGACGTCATTCGGTGTCGGTGGTCTCGTTTGAACGCGAACGTGTGAGAGATTGTCGCCAAGCAGTGGCGCTCGAGCGGCTTAATTCGGCTTTGAGAACCAAAGCTTATGCGAAACGCCCGCCTGGGCTTGTTGTCTTATTTGAGAACCGGTGGCGGGGTTTAGATAAGATAATTTTTTTCAAGGTGATCTATGAAAGTAATGGTAATCGGTAGTGGCGGGCGCGAATTTGCGATCGGACGGGTTTTAAAACAAGATCCTGCAGTGTGCGAGATTTTCTTTGCTCCTGGAAATGGTGCAACACCGATGCTCGGGACAAATGTTGCTATCAAAGATTACGAAGAATTGGCACTGTTTGCGGTAGATAATGGTATCGATTTGACCATCGTAGGACCTGAGGGTCCTTTGAGTGAGGGTGTTGTCGATGTGTTCAAAGCCAAAGGTTTGGTGATCTTCGGTCCTTCAAAAGCAGCGGCTCGGCTAGAGGGATCAAAAGTTTATATGAAAAACTTTTTGGCGAAATACGGTATCCCAACAGCCCGCTATATCGAGACCGATCATATCGGCGATGCCTTTAAATTTATCGATAGCCTTACCGCCCCCATCGTCGTGAAAGCAGACGGTTTGTGTGCCGGTAAAGGGGTGATTATTGCTATGAGTCATGACGAGGCAAAAGTTGCTGTCTCTGAAATGCTCAGCGGTAAATCGTTTGGCGATGCAGGGAAACGTGTCGTTGTGGAAGAGTTTTTAGATGGGTATGAGCTCTCTATGTTTGCACTCTGCGACGGGAAAGATTTTATCCTTCTCCAAGCGGCGCAAGATCACAAACGATTATTGGATAATGATGAGGGACCAAATACCGGAGGAATGGGGGCTTATGCTCCGACTCCGCTTGTGGATGATATCATTTACGAAAAAGTGAAAGATCGTATCGTCCGCCCGACGTTGGCAGGGATGCAAGAAGAGGGGGCTCCGTTTGAGGGGGTTCTTTTTATTGGTCTAATGATTGTGAATGGTGAGCCGATTACCTTGGAATTTAACGTCCGTTTTGGTGATCCAGAGTGTGAGATCTTGATGCCACTTTTGAAAACTCCTGCAAGTGAGCTTTTTTATAAAGCCGCTACCAAACAACTCAATACGTTAAAGGTTGAATTTCACGATAAATATGCTGTTGGTGTTGTTATGGCAAGTCGTGATTATCCGTATTCGAATTCTGAGCCGGCTGAAATTATTGTTGATGAAATTCACCATGAAGAGATTGCACGAAATACCCATATAGCGTATGCGGGGGTGAGTTCTGAGGATGGGAAACTGTATGCTACAGGTGGACGCGTCCTTGTCTGTGTTGGTATCGGCGATAGTATCAAAGAGGCGCGGGACCGTGCCTATATGCTCTGCGGACAAGTTCATTATGCCGGTAAAAAACTCCGGACCGATATTGCGTATCAGGCGTTGCGTTAATGGATGAGCAACTCGAATCTTTAATCAGAAGAGAGCAGATTTCCTTGGCATCAATCCGCCAACGTGCCGCTGCATTTGGGATTGACGAATTACTTTTATCGGTGATTATGATCGTCATTTTATGGGATGCTATGGCGCAGGCGAAAACGTTAGAAGCGATGATCGATGTTACTAATAGCTTTTTGCTCGAGTACATGGTGATCAAAATTATCTATCAAACGTTTTTCACGATGCAATACGGCGCAAGTTTGGGGAAAATCGTCATGAAAATTCGCGTAGTCGAACTCTCTACCCTCTCCAATCCCCGTTTTTTGAGTGCGTTTAACCGGAGTATCTTTCGGGTGGTGAGTGAACTTCTATTTTATCTCGGATTTGTGTGGGCGATGTTAGATCCATACCGGCGTAGTTGGCATGATCGAACTGGAAGGACGCTAGTGATCAATGCGTAGTTTTTTGTGGATTAGTTTGGCAGCTTCGACATGTTTACTGGGTAATGAGCATATTGAGTTGTTTGGTGTCGGTGTTGATGCAAACGGTACAATGGCAAAAGCATCCGATAGCCCAGTCGCACTCTATCAAGATTATATTTTCAGTGCCGATGAGATAACCTTTGATCGCAATACGAGCATCATCGAAGCCAAAGGGAAAGTGAATATTTTCAAAGCCAATCGGTATCGTATGGTAAGCGATTATTCACGGGTGAATTTAGCGGACGATACACGCTATTCTAAACCCTATTATATGATTGACGATGCTTCTCAAGCGTGGATCAGCAGTGTCGAGGCAGAGGGGTGTAAAAATGAGATTGATCTCAAAAGCGGCATGGTTTCGGGATGTGACTCTATTGATCCGTTGTGGAAAATCAGCTTTAGCAGTGCCGATTATGATAGTGATGCTATGTGGGTGAATCTTTACAATGCTCGCTTGGAAGTGGACAATGTCCCCCTTTTCTATCTTCCCTATTTTGGGTATCCGACCGATCGGACACGTCGAAGCGGCTTGCTGATCCCTTCATTTGGACTCTCAAATTCTCAAGGGTTCTATTATCAGCAGCCTATTTATATTGCTCCTCAAAACTGGTGGGATTTAGAGTTGCGTCCCCAAATCCGAACCTCTAGAGGATCTGGAGTTTATGCAGATTTTCGCTTTATTGACACTCCATCATCTCAAGGTACCATCTCTGCAGGGTATTTTAAAGAGCAAAATGACTATGCGATAGAATACGATTTGGCCAATACCAAACATTACGGTTATGAGATCAATTACCGTCATACTAATCCTCTGCGTGAGTGGTTTGATGTATCGCTTGAGGGAGAGTCTGGGTTGTATGTCGATGCTTCATGGATGAATGACGTTGATTATTTAAATCTTGAATACAGCGATGAAACTCAAAATATTACCGATAATCAGGTGATGTCACGCATTAATACTTATTATAGCGGCGAAGATAACTATTTCGGAGTCTATCTAAAACATTATCAGTATCTGGATCAAAACAGCAATGACACCACCATTCAGACACTGCCGACAATCCATTACCATCGCTATTTAGAGACTTTTTTGGATAACTCTCTCCTTTTGAGTGGTGATGCTATGGCCACCCATTTTTATCGTCCGGAGGGTAAGCGTGCCATTCAGGGAGATTTTAATCTCCCTTTAATGTTTCAGACACCACTGTTTAATGAGTATATCGATTTGAGCTATACAGCAAATTTAACCTCCAAAGTAATCGGTTTTTACGGTAATACAAAAAATTCGTATTGGGATACAAATAATAATCTGATTGTGGATGACGGTCGTTATGAGCAGGGATTTTACGCTCAGCTTGATCATATGTTGGCATTATCATCTGCGTTGGTACGCCCGTATGGGGAGTATGTTCATGTCATTAACCCGTTTGTCGCCTATACCGAATCGGGGGAGCGTTTGTACAGTGGCTATTATGATACCTATCATGATAGCGGGGTATGTATACTGGGTAACACGATAGCAGCATGTGAATATTACAATCTAAATACTCCAAGTGATATGTTGTCTTTAGGATTCAATAACTACCTGTTTCAAGATGGTAAACAGGTGTTAGTGGATCGTTTGAGTCAAAACTTTGTCTACGGTACAGATAGAAACTATTATGGTGAACTCCAAAATGAGTTGGAATGGGAGATTTCGGAAGCGATTTCGTTTTATAATCAAACATCGTATAACCATGATCGTAAACGGATAACAAAAGAACAAAACACACTGCACTATAATGATGGAACGATAGTGGCGGGGATTAGCCACTATTACACCGATGAATTACGTAATAATTCACCGTATTACTCTTCGTATTGGACCGCTGATGCATCGTATCGGCACAATCGCTACACTAAATTTTTCGGTTTGGTTACATACGATTACCGTGAAGATTTGATGAAACGGAGTGAAGTGGGGTTTTTGTACTCTCAACGGTGTATTGATTTCGGGATTCGGTATGTTCAAAATCGACGTCCGATATTGACGAATAATGTCAATAACAATTCGGTAGACGATTCTTATGTTTTCATCACTGTTGTACTCAAGCCGATCGGCGGTTCTGAGTTTAATTATAAACTGACCAATTAGAGGGTAGGCTATGAAATTGGAAGCAAAAATAGGTCTTTTTGTTGTTATGGCATTGGCTGCACTGCTGTTTCTCTCGACTCAAGTGACATCGCTGGGGAAATGGGGGAAAGAGGGGTATGGTGTTTTTGCTTATATCGAAGATGCTTCTGGTATTGAAAAACATACCCACGTCTTAATGAACGGTGTCACCATCGGCGATGTTGAAGAGATTCAGATTGAAGGGAAACGGGTTAAATTGGGATTGATGATCGATCAAGAGTTTAAGATTCCGGATGACTCTTCTGTGATTGTTACTCAGGAGTCTCTTTTGGGTTCCAAAGTGATCAATATCGTTGTTGGAGATTCCGGTACGTTTTTGGCAAATGGAGGAACATTAGCACAGTCTAAGCGTTACGCTTCATTCGATCAGACGAGTGACTCTGTGAATGCTGCTGCTAAAGAGCTGGAACTACTCCTCAAAGATTTCCGCTCGACTCTTGATGAAGAACATCGTCAAGCGATTCAAGAGTTAATTATCGCTTTTCGAAACGTTGGGGTTAATTTGGATGGGATGATTGTTGATAATCGCGATGATCTGCATGATGCTATCACGAATTTTAAAACGATGAGTGCCGGTTTTGGTCAAAGTGCTGACACCATCAACAAAGATCTTCCTGCGATTATGGCACGGATCAATTCATTGACCGCACGTTTGGACAATATTAGCGGTTCAATAGAGCACAAACTTCCCGAAGCGGTTGATAAGTTTGTCAAAATTGAAGACAATGTCAGTGATATTTTGGTGGAGAACCGCTCATCGCTGAAAACTGCGCTTGAATCAGCCGGATCGTTTTTCAAAAGCGGAGAGGAGGCGTTTGGAAAAGTAGATTCGATGTTGAGCAACTTGACGACAAGCGAACTGCAGGTGGCGATGCACACCGATTACATGATGCGTGATCAATACGGGAAAGTCTACTTGGGTGTCACCTATCTTCCGAATCCTGAAACCTATTATATGTTTGATTTGGTGAGCACTGATGATTATACAAACTCGGTTCCGGTTAAACACCAAAAGGGGGAGACCTACTATTCTCTCCAATACGGAAAACGGTTTGATAATACATTGTTCCGTTTCGGTGCGATTGAATCAACAGGTGGGATAGGGGTCGATTATTTCATGAACCACGACAAGTTCAAATTGAGTGCCGAAGCATTTGACTTTAATGCGGTCAATGATTTCCGTTCCCAAAGAGCTCACCTTAAAGCACAGGTACGTTATCAGATGCTTAAACATCTTGAACTCTATGGGGGATGGGATAATTTCCTTAATCCACAATCGCAAAACATCTTTTTGGGACTTGGGATGAGATTTATCGATAACGATCTTAAATATACTCTTGGTGCCGCATCGATGGCGCGATAGGGAAGATAATGAGAGTAAATCGTCTTTTGTTTAAAGACCGCTCAGATGCGGCGGCTCAACTCAGAGAACTTTTGCCCATCGATCGGATGAAAAGTGAATTGTGGAGTTTGATTGCCGTTTCTTCGGGCGGATTGGTCATTGCCCATGAGATAAATAAACGATTGAAGCTCCCGATTGATTTTATCTTTTCTGCCGGTATTGCCGCTCCTCAAAATCCAGAGTGTGAATTGGCGCGTGTGAGTGAAACTGAAGAGATCGTTATCCATCAAGCTCTTGTTGATGCGTTTGAGATACAGGTAGATTATATCTACGGTGAAGCAACCAGAAAACATGAAGAGAAAATTTTGAGTGCGATCTATCAATATCGCAAAGGGGAACATTTTAAATCGATGAAAGGAAAAATAATCCTCTTGATCGATGAGGGGAGTGAAACGGGACTCAAATTGATGTGCGCTATCAAAACCGCTTTTGCCCAAAAGGCGAAGGCGGTTTATGTCGCAGCACCGATCATCCCAACCAGTGTTGCAGAGGCACTCGATCCGATTGTGGATGAGATATTTTGTTTGCAAGAGATAGATGATTATATCAATACGGGATACTACTATAATGAATTTAACCCCATAGATGAAGAGACGATAGAGACAATTTTGGAGAGAAGAGATGAATTACAACGTTGAATTAAAATTAAAAAATAAGACTGAATCGTATGCATTCGGTCAAGTAGCTGCGCAAGCCAACGGAGCAGCATGGCTCAAATGCGGCAACACTGTCATCTTGGCTACGGTAGTTATTGATGAGACCGATTTTGTCGATGAAGATTTTCTCCCCCTTACAGTACAGTATGTCGAGAAAAGCTATGCTGCTGGGAAATTCCCTGGGGGATTTATCAAGCGAGAAACCAAGCCGAGCGATTTTGAGACACTAACCTCTAGGGTTGTTGACCGATCACTCCGTCCACTGTTCCCCAAAGGATTCGCTAACCCGATTCAAATCACCGTGATGGTATTGAGCGCGGACGCTGAAGCCGATCTCCAAGTGCTCGCATTGAACGCCGCATCGGCAGCGTTGTATGTTTCGGATGTGGACATTTTCAACTCAGTGAGTGCGGTGCGTGTTGCCAAGATTGACGGTGAGATAGTTATCAATCCGACGTTGAGCCAACTGGGAGAGAGTACACTTGACCTCTACCTTGCGGGGAGCAAAGAGGATATGTTGATGATCGAGATGCAGACGATAGGAAGCGATACGCTTGAGATTGTCGATGCAGCGATGGTTGATCCGATGGCGGATATGGGAGGCGGAATTCAGAGCATTCCGGTACGCCTCTCTAACGCGATGAGCGAAGATGAGTTGATTCGCATATTGGCATTGGCGCAGGCTGAACTTTGTGATGCTAATACCGCTTATGAAAATGCTTTTAAACCTCATGCTAAATCTCCGTTTGAACTTAAAACAGTTGTGACTGAGATCAACGCCGAGATGGTAGAGTATGTCCGTACAAACCACACCGAAGATTTAAAATGGGGAATCAACCAAATGGCGAAAACGGAGCGTAGCACCGCACTTCGCACGATCCGTAAAACCATTATGGCTGAAAAACCGCAATGGGATGAACATGAGCTCAAAAAAGCGATCGAATCGGTTAAACGCTCCATGGTGCGTGCCCAAATTTTGGATGAAAAGGTACGTGCCGATGGACGAGCATTAAACGAAGTTCGCCCGATACGTATCGAGACGAACGTATTGCCAAGTGCCCACGCATCGGCGTTGTTTACACGGGGAGAAACCCAAGCGTTGGTTGTTTTGACGTTGGGTGGAGCGAAAGATGCCCAAATGTTTGAAAACCTCACCGATAGCGGAACGCAAAGCGAAGCGTTCATGGTGCATTACAACTTTCCAGGGTTCAGTGTCGGAGAACCCTCACCGATCGGCGCACCGCGCCGTCGTGAGCTTGGGCATGGGAATTTGGCAAAACGGGCATTAGAAGGTGCGTGTGTCCGTAACGGACAAACGATCCGCCTTGTCTCTGAGATCCTCGAATCGAACGGTTCGTCATCGATGGCTACGGTGTGCGGCGGATACATGGCATTGCGTGCTGGAGATATCGAGATGGCTGATCCAATTGCTGGTGTGGCGATGGGGATGGTTTCGGAGGGGGGGCGCCATGCTATTTTGACTGATATCATGGGTCTCGAAGATCATGATGGAGATTTGGATTTTAAAGTAGCGGGCTCCAAAGAGGGGATCACTGCGATGCAGATGGACATCAAACTCGGCGGAATCCATTTGGACGTGCTCAAAGAGGCTCTTTATCAGGCTGCGGAAGCGCGCGCTCACATTATCGATATTATGGTGAGTAGCGAAGAGCATATCAAACTGAACGATGGGACGTTACCGAGTACCGATTTGTTCCACATTGATCCGAGTTTGATCGGTGATATCATCGGTCAAGCAGGTAAAACGATTCGTGAAATTATCGAGCGTTTCGATGTTACGATCGATATTGACAAGAAAAAAGGATCCATTAAACTAACCGGAAAAAATCGTGATGGTCTGCGCGGGGCGCGCGATCATATCGAGGGGATTGTGAGTGGCAATACTCCGGTGGAAAAAGTGGAATACAAAGTGGGCGATGTGGTCAAAGGAAAAGTGAAAAAGATTGTCGATTTCGGTGCCTTTATTGAACTACCGGGTGGAGTTGACGGATTGATCCATATCTCCAAGCTCTCAGACTCTCATGTTTCTCGCGTCAGTGATGTGATCAAAGAGGGAGATGAGTTGATGGTCGAGGTTGTTGAATTCAAAGGTAATAAAATCGGTTTAGGACGAGCTAAGTAAGTTTTATGATGCTTTTTGAGAATTCAGTAACATTTTAGCTCTCAAGTTGTAGAATTCCATCCACAAAGTGATAAGTAGGGAAACGTATCCGAACGGACTTTGATTAAATATGGAGATTGCTCATGAAAAAAGTATTTTTTCTTTTGCTCGCTCTTGCTGCTTCAGTATTTGGTTCTGAAGAAGCGGTAGCGGTTGTTGAAGCGGCTGCTGAAGCTGCACCTGCTGCTGCGGCTGCATCTGCAGACGTTGCGAACCAAACTTTGAAAGCGTACTCAATGATCGCTGCGGGTGTTGGTCTTGGTCTTGCTGCCCTTGGTGGAGCTATCGGTATGGGTAGCACTGCTGCTGCAACTATCGCTGGTACAGCTCGCAACCCAGGTCTAGGCGGTAAATTGATGACGACGATGTTCATCGCTCTTGCGATGATCGAAGCGCAAGTTATCTATACACTTGTTATCGCTTTGATCGCCCTTTACGCTAACCCATACTTGGCTGCGTAAGGTTCGAACCACCCTCTCTTGGCTTCGGCTGAGGGGTCTCTTTGTTATGCGATCGTGGTGAAATTGGTAGACACGCTATCTTGAGGGGGTAGTGCCAGCAGGTGTGCGAGTTCGAGTCTCGCCGATCGCACCATTTTTCTTCACTCTTTATTTAAAATCCTAATTATTTTTTTACTGTATAGTCTTATGAGTTCACTCTAGGATCTGTTGTGTTATTCTCTGATTTGATATGCCATAAGTATGTGGTTGTCAGCAAGCACAGGGATAGCTGTGTGCTAGAGTGTTAGGTGAAGGGAAATTTGTTCAATTTTTGAAGTATAATGAGGCATCTCATTTCAAGGATAACTAATGGCTTATATTGCACAACTAAAACATTTGATACAAAACGAACTGATTCCCGATGTCGAAGATCGTATTGACGATATTTTTGAATCGATCTCCACTCAAAAAGAGGCGTCACCTCAAGAGCGTGCGCAGCTCGAAGATATACAAGCGCTTCGGGATGAATACAAAGAGCTGCTTGGAGAGATCAATAGTGGTCAAATCGACGAAGAAGAGGCGGAGCAACTCTATACCGAACTCACCTCTATGAGAGAAGGGGAAGATGAGGAGGATGATCTTTATTATGATGAGGATGAAGATGGGGACGAAGACGATTACGATGAGTTCGATATTGATGATGAAGATGATCAATATTAATGGCTTCGTTTGTACTGCTTGATACCGAGACAACGGGTGCAGGTCAAGAGGATCGGATTATCCAGCTAGGGTATATGGTTCTTGATGGCAAAAGAGTGGATGTCTATAATGATTTGTGTTTCGCTCCGCTCCCCATCAGTTACGAAGCGATGGAGGTTCACGGTATTACCCCCGAGATGATCGAGGGGAGAGTGCCGTGTGTTGAGACGAAAGCTTTTAAAACGCTGTGCGAACTCAATACTCCCGAGAATGTATTGATTATCCATAATGCTCCGTTTGATTTAGGGATGCTTGCCAAAGAAAATTTTACCTCACAGATGAGACTTATCGACACACTCAGATGTGCACGCCATCTGTTTGATGAGGAAGAAGTGCATCGACTGCAGTATTTTCGATACCGTTTGGGGCTCTACAAAATCGAGCAAGCTGAGGCGGATGCACTCGGGATCGAGGTCAAAGCGCACGATGCGATCGGCGATGTTTTAGTGCTCAAACTATTTCTCACCGAATTACGTAAACGGTTGCAAGAGCGCTTTGAAGGTGTGAATCCAATTGATAAGATGGTGGAGTTGACTCAAACACCGGTGTTGTATACACGACCGCTGAAATTTGGTAAATACAAAGGTAAAACCCTCTCGGAGATTGCCCAAAACGACAAAGGGTATCTCTCTTGGATGTTGGCAAATATGGATAATCTTGATGAGGATATGCGTTACAGTATCGGCATTGTGCTAGAGAACACCTAAAACGTCGTTTTTGTTGAGGTTTTCAATTCACTAAGACGATACGCCGCATCGACATGACCGTTGCGCATAGCTTTTTTCCACCACTCCATTGCTTTATCAATATCCTTTTCGACCCCTTCGCCGTAAAAATAGATCATTCCCATATGAAACTGGGCTTCAGGATCGCGTTCGTAAGCGGCTAGGGGGTAGAGAATCTCATGCGCTTTGGTGTAGTCTCCCGCATCGTAGGCGGCGATCCCTTGTTCGAGTTCTTTCATCAAAATTCCTTTTTTCTGCTTCGGATGAAGCAAGCTTTAGGGGGTTATAGGGATATTTGTCCCTGCCACTTTGCGGGCTTTGCTCACAAAGTGTGTAATATCAGTTATTAAAAACAATACTGACATTATAGCAATGGCTAATTTTTTTAGGCTGATGGATTATAATGTGCGTTATGAACTATGAAGCGTTAAAGAACCATTCGGTTTTATTGTTGGGAAAAACCCGTGCACTAAGCGTGGATGAATTTGATACCCTCCTCAAACTTCATAAAATCACCCGTATTCGTCATTATAATGAGGATGTCGCCCTTATTATAGAGGGGCGGATGATGAACCCTTACGAACAAAGCGAATTGGAACGGTTGTATGAGGAATTATCCACGCCGATTACTGAGCTTGCCCCTTTCGAGGAGTGGTTGTGTCGTTCCATTGAGCCAAATCGATTGCTGATGAGTCTTAAGCTCTCCCGTAATCAAGGGCGACTGATTAATTTCTTACAAAATCGCTACATCACCGACGAGCTATTTTTCAAGCTTCTCAAACTTTACGACTGGCAAAATGAGGGGTTGTTTGACAACGACGCTAATCGGGACGTGACTGCGTCGATCATTGGGCGGTTTTACACCGATTTGGATCGTAACCACAACGTGCAGTACGCGATGAGCGGGTTGGCGCATTTGGTCGAGCGGTACGGAAACCGAGAATTGATTAACGCTATCGCGGAACTCTCTCCTATCGCCAATGAGATCAAAAATCCAAAAGAGCGTTCATTAAGCGGAGTGTTAGATGCGATTGCCCTCCATCCTGACACAGATGAGGCTATTTTGCGTCTGCTATTAAAAGAGCGGGCAGTGTTGTTAGCTCATCGGAAGCCGTTAACATTGGAGAGTGAATTGTTGGGATTGAATCGAGAGGATGTCAATGAAATTCTCGCGCAAAATTATACCCTCTCGCCATATGGCGTTGCTCAATTAGAATCGGACTATCCTCGGTTGATCGCTTCGAAAACATTGCTTAATTGGGATCGGTTTGAGCGGTTGATAGAGCAATACGCTGCGGAGTTGGGATCAAATCCAAGCCTTACACCCTCGATGCAAGAAAAGCTTTTTGATCTGGGGGAAGAGACGGTTTTAGAAGCGCTTGCTGCCAATCCAGCGACTCTCCATGAAATGTTAGATCGCCTCTTTGAGAGCGGACGATTTTCGCTCCCACTTGCTTGCAATCCATCCCTCTCACCCGATAAGCTCGAATCACTTTGGGCTAGTGCTAATGTGGGGATATTATCGGCTCTTGCGGCCAATACTTCTACTCCGATCGAGATTCTCTATCAACTCTCCCTTGATCGGCGATTTGAAAGAGCTGTCAAAACAAACCCGACTTTCGGAAAATACATACAAACCCATAATATAGGATGGCTCTGATGCGCAGTTCACAGGCAAAAATAACGGTAGAATCTCTGATCGAATCGCAGATTCCGACCTTTTTGTGGGGGGCACCGGGGATTGGGAAATCCTCTATCATCAAACAGATCGCCAAAGAGAAAAATTTGGAGTGCATCGATTTACGCCTCTCTTTACTCGATCCTACCGATCTTAAAGGGATACCGTTTTATGAGCGTGATACCCATACTGCCCTTTGGGCACCGCCATCGTTTTTACCGCGTGAGGGGGAGGGGATACTGTTTCTTGATGAGCTCAACGCCGCCGCCCCTGCCGTACAGGCTTCGGCGTATCAGCTGATTTTGGATCGCAAAGTGGGGGAGTATGCCCTCCCCCTCACGC
>JACXUF010000102.1 GCA_014764105.1 Sulfuricurvum sp.
ATTTTTGAGTTCAGAGGGGTTTGATTTTATTTGAGGGAATGAATCGGTTCAAACCCCTTTACAAAGGAGTGATTTTTCCCATTTGAGATATAATTTCTCGATCATGAGCCTTTTGTGGCTCAAACAGTCAATACGAATACATTCCAAATAAAGCGATTAATGTGAAAAAAACAAGAAAAAAAACAGCCGCCAAGCCAACAAGAATATATCTATGGATTGTAGGGATGATTGTGGTGATTATTGCCTCTTTCATGGCTTATCTGCTCTCTACCGTCACTTCACCCAAAATTGTCTATATTCCACAAGGATCTGTCTTTAAAAGTATTGCACACCTTCAAGAGGAGGGGGTTAATCTCTATAAAATCGATGCGTTCATTTTGCGTCTTTTGGGGCAACCTCAGCAGGGGTGGATCGATTTGCAATCTGAAAAAATGTCTCGGATTGAATACCTTTATAAGTTAACAACGGCTAAAGCGGCAACACGCCAAATAACATTGATTCCAGGTGAGACAACCGTAATTTTTTTACGTCAGTTAAGCGAGGAGCACTCTTTGGATTTGAAACGATTGGAACAAGCTTATGAGAAAAATGCCCCTTTCAAAGAGGGGAATTTAATCCCCGACACCTATAGTATCCCTCATGAAATCAGTGAAGAAGAGTTGATAATCTATCTCCTTAATGAGTCCGAAAAAAAGATGAAACAGTGGGCGGATGAGTATAAACAACCCTTTTCAAAAGAAAAATGGTTACAAATTGTAACAAAAGCATCGGTGATTCAAAAAGAGGCTGCTTCAGTAGAAGATATGCCTTATGTAAGCTCTGTCATTGATAATCGAAATAAAAAAGGGATGCGGTTGCAAATGGACGGGACGTTAAATTATGGAGAATACTCTCATCAAAAAGTGACAGCACGTCGAATAAGAACCGATAAAACCCCCTATAATACGTATAAAAATAAAGGTTTGCCGCTTTATCCGGTGTGCAATGTTTCCAAAGATGCAATCCGTGCAGCACTCTATCCGAAGCAAACCGATTATCTCTATTTTGTTCGAGGTAAAAATGGGGAGCATATTTATAGTAGTTACTTTTCTACACACCGTAAAAACATAGCAAATGCTACAAAATGAAACATATTTAAAACTTTTTGCCTCTAAAGTGGCTCCGATGAGAAAAAAATCTTTGGTAAGTGTTATGATGCTCATATAAAAAATAAAACAGGAGAACCCGATGGCAAAAATCATTTGGTCGAAAACTGATGAGGCTCCGGCTTTAGCAACCTATTCATTCCTCCCGATTGCATCTAAATTTTGTGCAGCTGGCGGTGTAGAACTTGAACAAAGTGACATTTCACTTGCTGGACGTGTTCTTGCGGCGATGGGTCTTGCAGAAGACGAACTATCAAAACTAGGTGAACTTTGTGTAAAGCCTGAAGGTAACATTATTAAGCTTCCAAACATTTCCGCATCTGTCGGTCAGCTCAAAGATTGTATCGCTGAACTTCAATCTCAAGGATACGATATTCCAAATTATCCTGAAAATCCTGCAAACGATGCAGAAAAAGAGATTCAAGCGAAATACTCTGTATGTCTTGGTTCGGCGGTTAATCCGGTTCTTCGTGAAGGTAACTCAGATCGTCGTGCGGCAAAAGCGGTTAAAAACTTTGCTCGGAAGAACCCGCACAAATTGCGCGCTTACTCTGAGAACTCCAAAGCGGCTGTTATGCATATGGGCGGAAATGGGGATTTTTACGGTAACGAAAAATCAGTTACTATTGATAAAGCCCAAAAAGTTACCATCGCTTTGAATGGTAAAGAGCTCAAAACGATCGATGCTGTAGAAGGTGAAGTGCTTGACGGTACATTTATGTCGGTTAAAGCACTTCGCAAATTCTATAAGGCGTCTATCGAAGAGGCAAAAGCAAAAGGGGTTATTTGGTCACTTCACCTCAAAGCAACCATGATGAAAATCTCTGATCCGGTTATGTTCGGTCATGCGTTTGAAATTTTCTTTGAAGATGTTTTTGCGAAATATGCAGATACGTTTAAAGAACTTGGTGTGAACCCAAACCTTGGTATGTCGGACTTGGAGAAAAAAATCAAAGGTCATCCGTTAGAAGCGGAAATCAAAGCGGCTTTCCAAGCGGTTGTCGATTCTGACAGTCCGAAAATCGCGATGGTTGATTCTGATAAAGGGACAACAAACTTCAACGCACCAAACGATATTATTATCGATGCATCTATGCCTGTTGTGGTTCGTGAAGGTGGTAAACAATGGGATCGTACCGGTGCGGCACTTGAGACGTTGGCGGTTATCCCTGATTCTACCTATGCAATGTTCCATGCTGAGATGGTAGCCGATTGTGTTAAAAACGGTCAATTCGATGTTTCAACAATGGGGACTATGCAAAACATCGGTTTGATGGCTCAACAAGCAGAAGAGTATGGCTCACACCCGACAACATTTGTTCTAACTGAAGGTGGGAAAGTAACCGTTACTGCGGCTGACGGTACGGAGCTTATGAGCTTTGATTGTGAAGCAGGTGATATTTGGCGTATGTCTCGTGCCAAAGACATCCCGATCAAAGACTGGATCCGTCTTGCATTCGAGCGTGGACAAATTGAAAAACTACCGGTCGTATTCTGGTTGGATGAAAACCGTGCTCATGATGCTCAAATGATTGCAAAAGTGAAAAAATATATGCCGGAATTCAACACTGAGGGTCTTGAGATCCACATTTTGGATATTACGGCTGCTACACGTTTCACCAATGAGCGTATCCGTAAAGGTCTTGATACCATTGCGGTAACGGGTAACGTTCTTCGTGACCACTTGACCGACATGTATCCTATCCTCGAGCTTGGAACATCGGCTAAAATGCTCTCTATCGTTCCTTTGCTCGCAGGTGGCGGATTATTTGAGACGGGTGCGGGCGGATCGGCTCCGAAACACGTTGAGCAGTTCCTTAATGAGGGTCACCTCCGTTGGGATTCACTCGGTGAGTTCTTGGCATTAGCTGAGTCACTCCGTATGATCGAGCAAAAAAATCCAAATGAGGATCTTGCTGCGGTAACAGCTGCGCTTGACGTTGCGAACCAAGGATACTTGGACAACAACAAAGCACCGGGACGTAAAGCGGGTGAGCCAGATAACAAAGCATCTCATTTCTATGTTGCACAATACTGGGCTCGTGCACTTGCTAACAGTAGCAATGCTAAATTGGCTGAAAAATTCGCTCCAGTAGCCGATGCTTTGGAAGCAAATGAAGCAAAAATCATGGAAGAGCTTATGGCTGATTCGGGAAAACCAAAAGATATTGGTGGCTACTACCATCCAAATGATGCAAAAGTGGAAGCGGCAATGCGCCCTTCAGCAACGTTGAATTCAATCATCGACAACATCTAATCTCTTTTTCCGGCTTCGGTCGGAAACGTCTTTAATGTGTAGAGTGGGCTCTACACATTAAAGACGAGCTACTCGTCTTTAATTTTGTCCTTGAACCGTATGCTTATTGGTGTGTTTGACAGTCAAATACAGTGGTGAGTGTAGTGGCTAGAAGTGGACATATCTGCAATGACACAAGGGGTACTGATATGATAAAAGGAAAACGTGTCGGAATCGTTGGAGCTGGGAATGTCGGTTCTACCGTCGCTTATTCACTTGCAATGCTCGGCTCATGCCATGAAATTATTTTACGTGATAACAAAATCGAAATCGCTCGCGGTAAGGCACTCGATATGTCTCAAGCTGCCGCAGCTGTCCGTAGCCATACGGTTGTGAGTGTCGCCCAAACAATGGCAGAAATGACCGATTGCGATGTCGTGGTTGTGACAGCAGGAAGCCCCCGTTTGCCTGGGATGAGCCGTGATGATCTACTTATGATCAATGCCAAAGTAACCCGTGAAGTAATCGAGGGAATTGCAAAATATTCTCCAAATGCCATTGTTATTATGGTCTCTAATCCTCTAGATGCAATGACCTACGTCGCTCTCAAAGAGAGCGGTTTTGACCGTAGCCGCATTATCGGAATGGCTGGGGTGCTTGATAGCTCCCGTATGGCGGCGTTTATCCAAGAAAAACTTGGATACGGCGGCGGGCAAATCCGTGCGTCGGTTATGGGGGGGCATGGTGATGATATGGTTCCCCTTCCGCGTTACTCTACCGTTGCGGGGGTTCCACTTTCAGATGTATTGAGTGCAGAAGAGATTGATGAGATTGTTCAGCGTACACGCAAAGGGGGGGCAGAAATCGTAGCACTTCTCCAAACTGGGTCGGCGTATTATGCGCCTGCAAAATCAACTGCTATCATGGTCGAAGCGATTTTGAAAGATACGAAACAAATTCACCCGTGTGC
>JACXUF010000103.1 GCA_014764105.1 Sulfuricurvum sp.
CTCGAAACACAGCAATCACTTTTGATTAAAACCCAAAACGAGATTGAACGGCGGCTCGTGTTTGCGATTGCCCGAAACACCTCAATCTCACTACTGATCAATGATGACCGAGCCAAAGAGGCTGATGCCATCATCACCGAAGAGGCACTCAAACTTCATCTCAAACAGATCAACCAAGAGATCAAAGAGCTCAATCAGCTCTATGTCGAGAACAACGAAAAAATTGCCGAATTGACCTCACAAACGACTCTCCTCAAAAAATCGATCGCAATTATCGATCAAGAGAAAAACAGAGTGCTGAAGACCAAAAAAGAGAACGAAAAAGCGGTAGCGGAGCTCGAAAAAGAGAAAGCACTTTACAAAAAATCTCTCGATAAGATTCTCAATCAACAACGCTCCCTCCAAAAGACCCTTGCAAGCTTAAATATTATCAAACAAGAGTCACTCAAGCCTAAAAAAGCACCTCCGCCGCTCATAGCCCCAAAGCCAGGCTCCAAACCGATACCAGAAAATGTAAAACAGGCGATTGCCGATTATCACCCTTCTAATATTGCAAGGTATTTAGGAGAACGGACAATCGCGCCACTCGATGGGTATGTGGTTACCAAACGATTCGGTCCCTATACCGATCCGGTATATGGAATCAAAATCTTTAACGACTCTGTATCTCTCCGTCCAACCAAGAGCGATGCTAAAGTTAAATCGATATTCAACGGTAAAGTTATTTTAGCCAAACCGACCGCGATGTTAGACAATGTTGTCATTATCGAGCATGATAACGGACTACATACCATTTATGCCCATCTAGACAAAATCGCCCCCACTGTAGAGGTGGGAAAACGGCTCAAACAAGGCTCTATCATCGGACGCGTAGGTAGAGAGCTGATGTTTCAAGTAACTCAGCGCAACGCCCACATCGACCCGATGCAGGTGATCCGATAAGAATCACGTTCGTAGCGAGCACACGTGCCTATAGGGTAGTTGAATCATGAACAGCACACCATCTTCGACATACTCAGAGAAAATGGGATAAATAGTCTAAAACGGCCAGATGGCTCCGACGATTTTACTTCCCCACCCTTGATTGATTGATCGATCAATATCCCCTTCATTGACATAGAGAATTTTCGCATCGGAAATTTTCGCAGAGTTGATTTGATTATTTTGATCGATATCGTACGGTCGGATCACGCCACTGAGCTGCATAATCTGCTTTTGATCATCCACCATAATCTCGCGTCGCCCAGTGATAAAATAGTTACCGTTCGCCATCACTTTGACAATTCGTGCCGATACAGTTGTTGAAAAAGAGGCATTTTTGGTCGCACTTCCTGATCCAGAATAATCAGAGGTCGATCCGGCACTAAATCCGATATTTGACAAACCGTTGAGTTTATTGACCGCCGAGTTAACTGCCGAATTTTGTCCCGTTGAGCTAAACAATCCACCGTTGAGACCGAGCGTATCGGCTTCTTTTAACGCTTTACTTGCTTTGTTTGAACTCTTTGCTGTTTCTGAGATCACAACCGTCACAATATCGTTAACATGCATCGCTTTGTGATCGGAAAAAAGAGGACTATCCCCTTGACCAAACAAACTCCCCCGCGCGACAAACGTATTTTCTTCTTCACGTGATGGCATCTCTTCGACATATTTTGGAGGGGTAAACTGTATCTCCGGTTCTGTAAGTCGTGCAGTACATCCGGTTATAAAAAACATTACTGCTGGCAATAAAAAATAGAATATTTTGACCATTTGCACTTTCCGATTGCATTATTTAGATATAATTAAGCAATAATAGTTCCAAGGGAAAAACATGAGTTTAAAAGAACAAATCAATAACGATATCAAAACCGCCATGAAAGAGAAAAACGCCCTGTTGCGTGATGCGCTTCGTCTATTAACCAGTGCCATAAAACAGATCGAAGTGGATGAGCGCAAAGAGTTGAGCGATGAAGATATTATCAAAATCATCCAAAAACAGGTGAAACAACGCAACGATGCTATGGCGCAATACAAAGAGGCTGGACGGGAAGATTTGTACAATCAAGAGGCGGCAGAAGTGGCTATTTTCGAAACCTATCTCCCAAAACAGCTAAGCGATGATGAGCTCGAAACCGCCCTTAAATCGATCATTGCCAAAGTCGGAGCAGAGAGTATGAAAGATATCGGCAAAGTGATGGGTGCCGCATCCAAAACGCTCGGTGCCTCTGCTGATGGCAAACGGATCAACGAGTGTGCTAAAGCATTACTGAGCTAACACATGATACATTGGAACCAATATCTGCCTAAAGTTATCGAAATTTTAGACGCTTTCGTCGATGACGGCCGAAACAATGAGTGTCTGATCTCCAAAAATGTGACGTATAATCATATTCTAATCACCCAAAAGGAGAAACTCATTCGGGTTTGCGAATGTTTTGGAACATCAGATGAATAGGGAGCGCTTAGTGAATATATCGATTTTTGTCTCCACAACGAAATTCCTTATCTATACATCAGCAGTGAAGTAGCTAAAGTCTCCGAAATGCTTTTGACCTCTATGGCAACAGAAAAACGACATGCCGACATATAAAGTAATTTTTGAGATGTTTAGCCATCTAGAATGTCGTATTCCTGAAGAGTATTATCGACAGTTCTTACGAAAACTCTCTTTGAAAAATCATCTCCGGCTGGTCCATTTGGCGAATCTGGTCGAAAAGTATCTGATGGTTCATTATCAACATCACCTTGAGTGAATGATCATCCTTATCACCCTCCTTGATGGCTCTGCGACACCAGAACAGTATTGTGAATTCGATCCAACCAAATGCCCATTCGATCAATGGCTCCACAATCCGACAATCCCTTACATCGTCGGCACCCGTCACTTCAATGATATTCAAAATCTCCATGTTCTTTTACATCAACTGGGCGAACATATTTTATCACTCTACCGTTCTGGTAAATTCGATTATAAAACGATGATACAAATACTTTTACGGCTCGATTACACCTCGCTTGAAATCGTAAATGAGATCGCTCTCATCAATGATATGTTAATCATCGATGAATACACAAAAGATCCGATGACAGGACTTCTTAGCAGACTACTATTAGATAAAATCATGATGAATCAAATCGATATTGCCAGAGCTACCGAAAATAATTGTGCTCTCATAATGTGTGATTTAGACCATTTTAAAACTATAAACGATAACTATGGCCATTTGGCAGGAGATGCCGTTATCCAAGATTTTGCGGCTCTATTCCAAAAAACACTTCGAAAATCCGATTTTATTTTTCGATTCGGAGGAGAAGAGTTCCTTATTTTGCTCCCCTTCAGCAAGTATCATGAAGCGCAAAGCGTTGCTTCAAATCTCTGTCAGCAAGCCTCAAATAGAGAAGTAACCTTCAAAGGGGAAAAAATCTCTTACACTGTTAGTATCGACACATTTGGAATCGATACTAGTTTGATTACCTTTGTTGCCAAAGAGACGATTGCCGATTATATCCAAAGCGTAGATGCCAAACTCTATCTCGCGAAACAAAACGGTCGCAATCGTGTAGAGTAACCTCTACATCATAGGCTCAGGGCGACCATAATGGTACCCCTGAGCATAATCGACCCCTATCTCCTTCAATATATCGAGCGTATCGGCATCTTCAACATATTCGGCAATCGTCTTTTTGCCAAACTCATGGGCAATTTGGTGGATATGTTTGACAAAAATACGGTCTTTGTCATTGACCGTGATGTTTTTCACAAATTCGCCGTCGATTTTGACAAAATCGGTATCAAAATATTTGAGATAGACAAACGATGAGAATCCCGAACCAAAATCATCGAGAGCAAAACTGATCCCAATTTTCCTCATCGCTTCGATAGTCTCAATCAAGCTGTTGACGTTGCAAATCGCTTCGCGCTCCAATATTTCGATCGTGACACCCGAGTTAAGTGATGGATTTGGGTTGCGTGAATAGTGATCTTGGATCATATTAACATAATCGCCGTTAAAAAGACCGTTTGTGGAGAGATTAAAGAAGAACCGTTTATCCCACCACCCTCTCTCTTCACGGATATGGAGCCCTTTGGTGAGGATGATTTGATCGATTTTAGAAGCAAAGCCCAAACTCTCCGCAACCTCAATAAACTGCCCTGCTGCCATATACCGTTTACCATCACGGATACGGGCAAGCACCTCGTATCCGAACAATTCACCCGTTTGGACATCGTAAATCGCCTGCACAAACGGCTCAATCTTATCTTCATCGATCGCTTTGCGGAGGAATTCCCCTTTTTTCTGGATCTCAG
>JACXUF010000104.1 GCA_014764105.1 Sulfuricurvum sp.
GAACAAGGAAAAAAACGCTCTGATGGAACCGATGTTAATGATCCACGCAATGTCGGTATCCAAAACTCCATTGCGATGATTGATGATTTGAGTGATCATGTCAGTCGGCTCCAAGCCGAGGCGGGATCGTATTCACAAGTATTGCAAGCATCGACCGATCGAACCGATATGCTTCTAATCAGCACCAAAACACTTCAATCTGACGTTATCGATACTGACATCGCCGAAGCGACACTTCGAATGCAGCAACTTAGCCTCAATTATCAGGCTTTACTCTCCAATATCACCAAAATTTCCAAACTCTCTCTCGTCAATTATGTATAGCAATCTGCAATAAAAGGGGCTTATCTCCCCTTTTTTGATATAATCCAACTGCTTTTATACTTATTTTTAAGGATCTCCCATTTTACGCGATACACTGTTTATTGCCGGATTTGGCATTTTATTTTATTTAGGGATTGCTACCATTATCGATGATGCCTCCATTGTCGGAGCCTATGGCGCCACTTTTGCCCAAAACAACATTCATGTTTTTGGCTATGTCGCCTATACCTACCTCCTACTTCTCATGGTTCCCCTCTTTTACTGGTATCGATACGACGGAGAGATTCAAAAACGACTTGAGATGGGTGGTGTTTTTGCCCTTCTTTTTTTCACCCTCCTCTTTTTCCAAGCAATGGTTGTTGATGGAGCATACAGAGGTTCATTTGGCTCTTTCATTGTCGATTTCCTCTCCGTATACATCGGTACATTCGGGTTGTGGACGCTGTGGCTCATGATGGTGGCTGTCGCGGTTATCCTCGTTATGGAACAAAGTCTATCGGAGCTTGTTCAACCGATCAAAGAGTACATAGACAAGCCCTTGACGACACCAACTAAACTGGCACAAACATTGCTAAAGCCAGATGAACCTGAGACACAAGAGGAGATTCCCATCTTTACCCAAGAGCACACACCATCCGATGTATCGCTTTATCAAGAACAGGTTGAATCAACCCCTATGCCCGATATCACCCCTTTGCCCACACACCATTCTTTTGAGAATACACCCGATTCGCCAATTTCACCTATACTAGAAGATCCAGAATCATTACCTACCACTGAGAACACAAAAGAATCAACCATCTTAAGTGTAGCTAAAAAAGTCAAAGAATCCAAACAGCATACCCTCATCGTCGAAGAGCTCGAAGAGAACAAAATGTTACTGGAACAAATCGATCGTGGCATCAATGAAAAACCGAAAAATTTCGAACTTCCTCCGCTCGATTTTTTTCAAAATCCCCCTAAAAAACAGACCCAAGTCGATGAGGCAGAACTCGATGATAAAATCCGCGATTTGATTGAAAAACTCAAACATTTCAATATTGAGGGGGATGTGGTTCGCACCTATGCTGGTCCGGTTGTCTCAACGTTTGAGTTCAAACCTGCCGCCAATATCAAAGTCTCCAAGATTTTGGGACTCCAAGACGATTTGGCAATGGCACTCAAAGCACAAACGATCCGTATCCAAGCCCCGATCCCAGGAAAAGATGTCGTCGGCATCGAGATTCCGAACAAAGCGGTGGAGACAATCTATCTACGTGAGATACTAGAGAGCAAACTGTTCCAAGAAGCAGCCTCTCCCCTCACCCTTATTTTAGGGAAGGATATTGTCGGCAAACCATTTATCACTGATCTTAAAAAACTCCCCCACCTCCTCATTGCAGGGACAACAGGGAGTGGTAAAAGTGTCGGGATCAACTCGATGATTTTGAGTTTGCTCTACAAAAACTCCCCTGATCAATTGAAACTCTTGATGATCGATCCGAAGATGCTCGAATTCTCTATCTATAACGATATTCCCCATCTTCTCACCCCTGTCATCACTAAACCCAAAGAGGCGATCTCGGCGCTTAACAACATGGTCTATGAAATGGAGCGCCGCTATCAGCTGATGTCTGAGACCCGCACTAAAAACATCGAAAACTATAACGATAAAGCCAAAGCCGAAAAACGCGATCTCCTCCCTTACATCGTTGTAATCATCGATGAGTTGGCAGACCTTATGATGACGAGCGGCAAAGATGTTGAATACTCCATCGCCCGTTTAGCGCAAATGGCACGCGCCAGCGGTATCCATTTGATCGTTGCTACCCAACGCCCGAGCGTCGATGTCGTGACTGGGCTCATCAAAGCCAACCTCCCTTCCCGTATCAGCTACAAAGTGGGACAAAAAATTGATAGCAAAATCATTCTAGATGGGATGGGAGCCGAATCGTTACTTGGACGAGGTGACATGCTCTTTACCCCTCCAGGGATGAGCGGTTTGGTTCGACTCCATGCTCCATGGAGTACCGAAATGGAAATCGAAAAAGTAGTTGACTTTTTGAAATCACAGCGTGAACCCGAATACGACCGTCAATTTTTACGTGACAAAGAGGATATGATCACTTCAAATGGAGGAAATGGAAGTGATGAAGAGACCGATGAGCTCTACGAAGAAGCCAAAAATATTATCCTAAGTGAACAGAAAACTTCCATCAGTTACCTCCAACGTCGATTGCAAATCGGATATAACCGCTCTGCACGGCTGATTGAACAGCTCGAACATAATGGCATCCTCTCGGCCCCAAATGCCAAAGGGAACCGCGATATCCTCGCCAACGATCCTCTCCGATAGCTTCTCAAGCTATCTCCCTATCCTGTTTTGTAACTTTTCTTCCTAGTTCTGTATTATTTAACTCTCCATTACATCCAAATTAGTGGGCTATTTAGTTACTTTATGAAACATATTTGTGCAATATCTTCAAAAGATATGAGTATTTTTGTAACACTGAAATAAAAGTGATTTTTCTTCTGATATAATCGTTTAAAATTATCATGCACAGGAGTCATTATGGCTTTTATGGACGAATATAAAGCACACGTAGCAGAACGCGAAGCACAGGGTATCCCCCCGTTGCCGTTAACCAAAGAGCAAGTTACCGCTCTTATTGAACTGATCACGGCAGAAACAGCGAAAAACAGTGAATTGGTTGACATGCTTGCCAATCGTGTCAATCCAGGTGTTGACGACGGTGCACACGTTAAAGCGGCATTTTTACACCAAGTTGTCCAAGGTGAAGTCAAAGCTTTCTTGGCTGATAACAGCGACATCAACAGCGATGATCACAAAATCGTTGCGATCCAAATCCTCGGAAAAATGGTAGGGGGTTACAATGTGAAACCTCTTATCAACGCATTGACAATTGATACTCTTGCGCAAGAAGCGGCTAACCAGCTCAAGCACACTCTTTTGGTATACGATGCGTTTAATGATGTCGTTGAACTTTCAAAAACGAATAAATACGCCAAAGAGGTTCTTCAGTCATGGGCAGATGCAGAGTGGTTCACCACCAAACAACCACTTGCCGAAAAATTCAGCGTCGTTGTATTCAAATTCCCAGGTGAAACCAATACCGATGATCTCTCACCTGCTGGCGCAGCGTTCACCCGTTCTGATATCCCTCTACACGCTACAACAATGTTGTCGGCAAAAATGCCTGATGGTATCTCTAAAATCGCTGAATTAAAAGAAAAAGGGATGCAAATCGCTTACGTCGGTGACGTCGTAGGAACTGGATCAAGCCGTAAATCCGCTGCAAACTCTATTCAATGGCACATAGGTGACGATATTCCTGGAATCCCTAACAAACGTACAGGTGGGGTCGTTATCGGCGGGATCATCGCTCCGATCTTCTTTGCAACCTGTGAAGACTCTGGTGCATTGCCGATCGAAGCAGATGTAACACAAATGGAGACAGGTGATGTTTTGGATATCGATACCAAAGCAGGCACTATCACTAAAAACGGCACCCAGATTGCAACGTTCAGCCTCCGTCCAAACACCATCGAAGATGAAGTTCGCGCAGGGGGACGTATCCCGCTCATTATCGGTCGTGGATTGACCGCTAAAGCGCGTACTGCACTTGGTTTGGCTCCATCTACTATTTTCGCACAGCCGATCCAACCTGCTGATACCGGCAAAGGGTACACCTTGGCACAAAAAATAGTGGGGAAAGCGTGTGGAATGGAGGGTGTTCGCCCAGGCATGTATTGTGAACCAATCACTAGCACGGTGGGGAGTCAAGATACGACTGGACCGATGACACGTGATGAGATCAAAGAACTTTCTGCTCTTGGATTCTCTGCAGATTTCGTATTACAATCTTTCTGTCACACTGCGGCGTATCCAAAACCTTCAGATGTAAAACTTCACGCTACCCTTCCGGCATTTATCTCTACCCGTGGCGGTGTTGCGCTTCGCCC
>JACXUF010000105.1 GCA_014764105.1 Sulfuricurvum sp.
TCATCAAGTGCGTAAGGGCAACTACCTAAGCTATACAGTTTTCTCTACAAATGAAGAGCTGTTGCTTTTTTCATCGATAATTTTTCATAAAAAATAGGTTTATGCGCTAAAATAAAATAAAAAGAGATTACGTATGAGCATTAACGAACAAATAGAAGATCTCATCGAAAAAAGAGTGTCCGATTTTGAAATCTCCAAACTTTTTAAAGCGTATATAACCGAATACAAAAATTCGCTCAGTTCTCTATTTGAGCGCAATCAGGGGAAAGACTTCCTCGTCACCCATACCAAAGCACTCGATTCAATCATAGCCCATATGTACAAAACGGTACTTCGCCGCCTTTTTGGCAACTATCTGCCGATGCGAAGCAACATCCCTATCGCCTTTATCGCATTGGGGAGCTACGGTCGTGAGCAGCTCTGCGTCCACAGCGATATTGATCTTATGATCGTCTATGAGAAAAACGACGGCTACAACACCTCCACTATCATCGAAAAATTTCTCTATCTTGCGTGGGATGCAGGTCTCAAGCTGGGGCATCGTGTCCATGAAGTGAACGATCTGCTTGGAGCATCGCGCGAAGATATCACCATCAAAACCGCCATGATGGAATCACGCCTTATCATCGGCTCCCCCTTTACTTGGAGTGCTACCCAAAACAAACTCACTGCTATTCGTCACGACAACCCCAAAACGTTTGTAATGGCTAAAATAGACGAGGCCGACGCTAGACGTCGAAAATTTTCGTTTTCAATGCAACCTAATATTAAAGAAGGGGTTGGAGGTCTGCGTGATTCACAGTTGCTTTATTGGATCGCCAAAACACTCTACGGTGTCAACAGCCTAAAAGAGCTCAGTGGTGAACTTTTTAGCGAAGAGCAGTATCGAGAGTACCGCATTGCATTAGAGCTATTGTTTCGTATCCGAAGCGCCCTTCACCTCCTCGCTGGAAAACAACAAGATCAACTCGTCCTCGATTATATGCCAAGCATCGCCGAAATACTCGGGTTTAGCGATGAGAAAAAACTCGTCACAAAATTGCTTGAAGCGCAATGGCGGATCAACAATTTCACCCAAATTTATGTTAAAAAAATGGCACGTATCTATCTGCACGAAGATAGTAATAAAACTCTTTTACGACATGGAAGAATCAGTAAAGGCTTTTATGCGGTTAATGGCATTTTGTATGCCTCTTTCAATCATACCCCTCCACCGATCGATTTATTACTTGAAATACTCTTGAGCCTTGAGGATAAAGGGTGGAAATTTGATTCGAGTATTTTATACCATTTTACCTATACGACAATCAAACACCCGCTTCGGGCAAAAACACATGGGCTTTTGCGAAAACTCTTTGAACGCGACTATCTGTATCAGTTTTTGAAACTCTTTTACGATGCTGGCATCCTCCATCAACTGATTGGGGCGTTTAAAAAGGTCCTCCATCTCCCCCAATTCGACGGCTATCATCAATATCCGGTTGATTTGCATTCGATCAAATGTATAGAAGCACTTGAAAACATCAAAGACCCTTATGTCGAAACGCTCTATAAATCCCTAAGTACCACCGATAAAGCGTTACTCAAAGCGATCATCTTGTTGCATGATACTGGTAAAGGTCGAAAACAAGATCATAGTGAAGTTGGGGCGAAACTCATCATCCCGTTCATCAAAAATCTAAAATTCCCATCTTCTCTAGACGAACGGGCCGCATTACTCGTTCGACACCACGTTCTAATGACCCATGTAGCCTACCGTGAAAATCTCTATCATGAGAAAACCCTTTACCAATTTATGTCCAAGATCAAAACACCTGAAAATCTAAAACTCCTCTACATCCTCACCTATGCCGATGTCAACGGTGTTGGTCTAGGCACCTATACTAGCTTCGGAGCGAATTTGCTTCATGAACTATATGAAGCATCTTTGGAGATTGCATCTCAAAATGACCGAATTACCGATGCGATCAAACGGCAAAATAAAGAAAAACGGTTGGCAAACGATCCCGAGTTCAACGAACTCTCCAAAATCGAGCAGAAAAAAGTCCTCTCGATCGAATCAAACCTCTTTTTCTTCAAACACGCTCCGAGCGAAATTATCAACATCTCCAAAGAGGCTTTTCAGTGCCAAAACTTCACCTATCAGCTCAACATTGACGGCGGGCTTATCATCCACATTTTCCGTCGAATTCCTCTAAACCTTGGGTATCTTCTTGGAAAACTGAGCTATCTTGATGTCGCTTCGATGGATATTTTCACCCTCTTCGATGGACTCAAATATTTCAAAATCGAGTTTTTGCAACGTCCACGTGAGGGGACTATGGAGCAAATTGAGATGATTGTCGAAGAGGCATTTGATATGGGTCGCAAACTCGATCTCACCAAACCTAGCATCAAGCCCAATGAAATCACCCTCGATTGTGACCACTCTATCCATTATGCTCAGCTCAATCTCAACACAACCAACCAACGGGGGCTTTTGGCCTACTTCGTTCACCTCTTCGATGAAGCGCAAATCAATATCGCTACTGCGAAAATCCATACCAATAAAAACATGGCACGTGACCACTTCTTAATCGAAAAACAAAACAGAATGTGCGATAATGCGCGCGAAATTATCGCTAAATTGACAGGAGAGTAATTATGTGTGGTATCGTAGGTTACATCGGCGTTAAACCCGTGAAACAAATCTTGATTGACGGGCTTCGCGAACTCGAATACAGAGGATATGACTCCGCTGGAATCGCGATACTACAAAACAACAATTTTTCCCTTTTTAAAGCAGTCGGCAAACTGGTAAATTTGGAAGAGAAAGCCAAAAATTTTGAAACAGAAGGGTTCTCTATCGGGATTGGGCATACCCGTTGGGCAACCCACGGAAAACCGACGGAACTCAACGCACACCCCCATTTGGGAGAAAATTCATATGTCGTCCACAACGGTATCATCGAAAATTATCAAGAGCTCAAAGCCTCTCTTACAGCACAAGGAGTTCAATTTCTCAGCCAAACCGATACCGAAGTAATCGTCCATCTATTTGAACATCATCTCAAAACCGTTTCCAATGCATTTGACGCTTTCAAACAAACACTCGCTCAACTCGAAGGGGCGTATGCCATTCTCCTCGTCAATAGCAGTGAAAGCGACACGATCTTCTTTGCAAAACACGGCTCTCCGATGATCATCGGACGAAATGAAAGCGGTGAAGTATTTTTTGGCTCATCCGATGCCGCGTTGATCGGGAAATGCCGTGAGGCAATCTATCTCGAAGACGGGCACTACGGCTATGCCTCAGCCAAGGAGATTGGATTATTCGATCATAATGATCAAGCAGTCACGCTTCGCTTTTCTCCACTTGCTGAGAATAAACTCTCGGCCCAAAAAGAGGGGTATCGTTTTTTTATGGAAAAAGAGATTTATGAGCAGAGCCGTGTAATAGCCGATACTTTGATGGGACGGCTTCGAGATAACAGTGTCTATTTTGAAGAGATAGATCCCACCCTATTTCAGGGGATAAATGAAATCAAACTCTGCGCTTGCGGCACCAGCTACCACGCGGCAATGGTTGCTAGTTATCTTTTTGAACGTCACGCCAAAATTAAAACCTCTGTCGAAATTGCCAGTGAATTTCGCTATCGTGAACCGTTTTTGACTCCAGATACCCTCTTTGTCGTCATCTCCCAAAGTGGTGAAACCGCAGATACCTTAGAGAGTCTAAAAATGGCGAAGAAATTCGGCTTGAAAACCATGGTTATCTGCAATGTTGATAACTCTTCCATGGTACGCCTAGCCGATGCGTCGATCCTCACCCGTGCTGGAATCGAAAAAGGGGTTGCATCGACCAAAGCATTTGCTACCCAAGTGTGTGTGTTATGGATGCTCAGTCTAAACCTCGCAGGTGAGCGACAAACACTTGAGACATCTGAGATCCAAAACCAAATCCATCTTCTCCGCACCTTACCAGGGGCGGTAACAGTCGATACTGCATTACATGAACAGCTTCGCCGATTGTCCAAACGCTACCTTCACGGTCACGGCTTTTTCTTTATTGGACGAGATGTTTTCTTCCCACTTGCACTGGAGGGGGCACTGAAACTTAAAGAGATCAGTTATCTTCACGCCGAAGGATATCCAAGCGGTGAGATGAAACACGGTCCGATTGCATTGGCCGATCCCGAACTCTTCACCATTGCTTTATTACCCCAACATAAGCTTTACGATAAAACCAAAAGCAATATCGAAGAGCTCAG
>JACXUF010000106.1 GCA_014764105.1 Sulfuricurvum sp.
AACTCAAACTCAAAACCTTAACTCAAGGCCTCTCAGCGTTTGTGGACGGGAATTATAGGGGAAAAAAGAAAAGATGTCAAGGGGTTTTTGAAAGAAAGTGAAAAATATTCCAAATTATATTTTATTTTTTGTGCCGAATATGAGAATTTGTAACGATTCTACCCATATTTACCACTTAAACCCCATTTTTTACCACCAAAAACAAATAATTGGTTAATCAAACTCATGTATAATCGTTTTTCGTAAAATACCTTATAAGGAAAAAGCTATGGCTTTGTATGATCGCGAATACGCACGAGAAGGTGCTTTTGGCTACGAGAGCGCTCACCGAAGTGAAGCGCAGATCGTTTCGTTTGTAAAAGATACCTATAAATTGTTTGCTGCTTCAATGTTGGCGGGTGGTGTAGGTGCTTATGTCGGGATGCCGTTTGCCGGTATTGTAGCGGCGAACTACTGGTGGATTGCTATCCCATGGATGTTGTTTGGAATGTTCGGTCTTCAAATGATCAAAAACAAACCGGGCGTAAATATGATCGGATTGTTTTCGTTTACCTTTGCCAGCGGTGTGATCATCACTCCGTTGCTTAGCCATATCCTAGGAATGGCGGGCGGCGCGACAATCGTCGGAAATGCGTTTTTCATGACGGCGGCGCTGTTTGGCGGGCTCAGTTTCTTTGCGATTAAAAGTAGCAAAGACTTCACAACATGGACAAAACCGATCATGATCGCTTTCTTTATTATATTGGCGGTTTCATTGATCAACCTATTTTTCTTGAAAAGCCCAATCCTATATGTAGCGATTCAGGCTATTTTCTTGCTCGTTATCAGTGTTATGGTTTTGATCGATACCCAAAACGTTATCCGTGGTGCCTATGAAACACCGATGGATGGCGCTATCGCTCTTTATCTTGATTTCTTTAATCTTTTTGTTACTATGCTCCAACTCTTCGGAATTTTTGGTAGCAATGACGAATAATTCTCTTCCACCCGAACTCCTTCGGGTGGTGGATGCCAATCTCAACCGTCTCAAAGAGGGGATCCGTGTGATTGAGGATATAGCGCGCTATGTTCACAACAACAAGGATCTCTCCACCTCACTCAAAAATCTCCGCCATTTGTGCCAAATCGAGCCCATCGAAGAGCTCCTAGCCTCTCGTGACAGTGCCAATGATGTGCTCCGCCCCACCATCCAAAGCGAGATGAATCGTACCGATCTCAAAAGCATTATCATTGCCAACTACAAAAGAGCACAGGAATCATCACGGGTTTTGGAAGAGTTGTACAAGATAGTGGGACCCGCCCTGAGCGAACAGTTTAAACATATCCGCTATGAGCTCTACACACTCGAAAAGAAAAATATCTTAGGCTTGGATCAATAAAATCTCAAATTCAAGATAATTGAGAGGATAGGTTTCGATCAATTTTTTGGTGGAACGATAATCCAAAATTTTGCGCCCCCCGCTGACACCACTTCGCTTGATATAACGAAACATCTCCCGCACCGAATCAAATTCTAACGTGTAATGAAGCACTTCAAAACGGGCATCCACATGTTTTGCAGCGATAGCCATCACCTCATCAGAACTTCGAAGCAACGGAGTTACTCGCGCACACTCATGCAAGGTTTTAAACGTCCCTGCGGTGAAAATCGCTAATGATAATGGCGTATTGAGTGAAGCGAGAGACTCCATAACACGATCCAAATCCTCCGCCCACTGTAACGCTGAAGCGGAGTAAATGCGGTCATAGTGTCCACCACCCAATCTCTCAAACAATGCAGGGTCATTGAAATCCCCTAAGAGCAACTCTACATTCGAGGATACAGGGTGGCAAGAGAGCATAGAATCGGAAAAGTCGACACCAACAAAACGCTCAACCTCCCAATCGATCAACGAGAATAGTGTTCCATTTCCGCACCCTAAATCTATAATCCGCTTCGGTTGATCAAGAGTCGACGCAATCAGTTTTTGGGCGACAAGACGCTGAATGACATTACGGCTACCGTACTCTGCGGCGTAGCGAGAAAACTCATGACACACGCTGTTCATCGGCGGTTAATAACCAATACGATGATAAAGATGACCAAAAGGGACAAAACAATCGCTGCACCGCTCGGCAAGGAAAAGAGATACGATGCGCTTAGTCCGATGACTACCGAAACCAATGCAATACCCATAGAGAGGAGCGTTGTGTGATAAAAGCCTATCCCGAACCGAATCGCCGCCACCGGAGGGATCACCATCAAAGCACCGATCAGCAATGTCCCCACTACCCGAATGGAGAGGGCGATAATCACCGCAATGATACTCACTAGCATAAAATTCAGCAAAGTGACACGAATCCCTCCGGCACGAGCGACATCCTCATCAAAGGCGATAAAATAGAGCTCTTTGAAAAAAGCAAGAAGAAGGGCTACAGAGAGAGACCCTGCAACCCCCATCACCCATAAATCTTCGTTGCTCACCGAAAGGATCGAACCAAAAAGATAGCTAAACAACGAAGCGTTAAACGACCCCGCCAATGAGACAATCACGATAGCAAGGGCGAGGGAACCTGAGAGGAAAAGTGCGAGTACCGAATCGGAGTACATCCCATGGACACTGCGCAAATACTCGATCAACCACGAGGCGACCAGCGATGCCACAACCGCCATCCAAAGAGGACTCATTCCACAGAGCAATCCAACTGCAACACCGACCAATGAGACATGCGCTAGCGTCTCACTCAGGAGCGAATAGCGACGTAAGACGATAAATGAACCACTCAAAGAGGAGAGGATAGCGATCATTATCCCCGCAATAAAGGCATTTTGCATAAACGGATAGCTGAACATTTCCAACATACATCTCCCCTTTAATGGTTGTGACAAATCACATGAGAAGGATTGCCGTACAATCGGCTCATCTCATTACACGTCACTATTTCGGCGGGATTTTGGGAAACAAGGATACTCTGATTAACAAACAATACACGGGTGATATCTTCGGCAATTACCCCAATATCGTGAGTAACAAAAAGGATAGAGAGTTTTTTAGTTTTGTTCAACGTTCGGAGCAACCCATAAAAACAGTGCTGCGATTCGACATCGACCCCCGTATTGGGTTCATCAACAATCAATACATCGGGGTTTGAAGCAAGGGCACGGGCAATCATAACCCTTTGGCGCTGACCGCCAGAGAGGTTGCCGATCAAGCGATCGGATAAATCCGACACACCCATCAGATCCATTGCCTCATCGATAGCAGCTTTGTCGTCATCCGATTCGAAGCTCAAAATACCCCGTTTGGCGTATCGCCCCATCGCTACCACTTCGCGCACCGTAGCCGGAAATGACTCATCGATGAGGGCGGAACGCTGCGGAACATATCCAATTCGGCTCCAATCTCGAAACCGTTTTTGATCATACCCGAACAATTTGATCTCCCCAGAGGTCGCCTTTTCAAGTCCGAGCAAAAGACGGACAAGGGTCGTTTTTCCCCCGCCGTTAGGGCCGATAATGGCGCAATATTCCCCCCGAAGTATTTGAAAGGTGCCGTTTTTGAGGACAAGATTCCCTCGCCGCTCGAATCTTAGGTTATTCACTTCAAAAAGGCTGGGGGAAAATTTCAACGGCACTCCATCGCTTCTCGTAATTTTTTCAGGTTATCCCGCATAATCGAGAGATAGGTTTGATGCGATTTTAACTCATCTTCACTGATATTTTCCAACGGTTGCAACGATACCGCCCTAGCACCCGTCTCTTTGGCTATCGCTTGGGAGACGTTATCATTCACCAATTCTTCAAAAAAAATCGTTTTCATCCCATGTTCTTTGACAACCTCTACCACGTGTGCCATTGTGTGAGCACTCGGCTGCTCGTCAGTTGAGAGACCGATCACCGAGATGTTTTCGAGTTTATTGCCATGAGCCAAATATCCGAACGCATCGTGGTTACTCACCAAAGTGCGTCTTTGACACTCCGCTAATCCGGTTACGTATTCGGATTTGAGTTTTTGGAGTTCAGCAATATACGATGCGCCGTTTGCACGAAATTGCTCCGCTTTTTCAGGAACCAGTTTGGAAAATTCTGCCTCCATCGTTTGGGTCATTTTGATCATATTGTCGATATCGAGCCAATAGTGAGGATCATACGCTCCATGATGGTGATGCTCTTCATCCCCATGTTCGTCATGGTATTCCACCTCTTTGGCATGCTCCTCATGATGATCCTCATCCGCATGTTCCTCTTCACCCTTTTGGAGGGTTACAT
>JACXUF010000107.1 GCA_014764105.1 Sulfuricurvum sp.
AAGCTGATTCAAATGATGTACGAGGGGGTATTGCGTTTTAATACTCAGGCAAAACGCTCTATTCTCGAAGGAGATATCGAGCGACGCACCTATTGGATCAACCGATCAAGTGCGGTCATTACAGAACTTATCAATGTTTTAGACTATAATCACGGTGAAATTGCTTTTTATTTATTTGGTCTTTATACACATCAACTACGTCTATTGACGGAAGCTAATATCTATTGCGATACATCTAAGCTTGACGAGATCAATCGAGTATTCAAAGGATTGCTTGAAGCGTGGAAAGAGTCTACCGATGTGGTTAACCAAGCTTAAAACGGCATTGGTGCTCGAAGAAGTTGAACGCATTTCTCATCTACTGGATGAAATGCCTCAATTTGAAACATTATCTCAAATGGAGGAGGCGGCTTTTCTTCTCCAACAGAGTAAAATATTTTTAGAATCGGAAAAAAGCAAAACGGCTCACACCCTTCAACAACTCAAAAACAGCATCGATTTTCTAAAATCTACCCAACAACAAGCTCCACATACATTAAATCTCAAACTTTAACCAACCTCTCACCCTTTTTTTGATAGAATCGCAATATTCACTTTGTTTTACAAACTGATGTTACGCACTTTAGGTTCATAGTCTGTAAAGTGGCATGGACAAATGTCCATACAACCCCCTAAAGCTTGCCATATCTTTTTGATATGGCAGAAAACTGCCACTTTTGCTATTGATTTCATCAAGTGCGTAAGGGCAGTTACAAAGTATAAATAAGGATGCAGGTATGAAAAAAGAGGTAAAAAAAGTTGTTCTCGCCTATTCAGGAGGGTTGGATACAAGTGTTATTTTGAAATGGCTTCAAGATGAGTACAAATGTGAAGTTGTCACATTCACTGCCGATATTGGTCAAGGTGAAGAGGTAGAGCCAGCTCGTGCCAAAGCGATCAGCTTGGGGATCAAACCTGAAAATATCTACATCGAAGATCTCCGTGAAGAATTCGTACGCGATTATGTTTTCCCTATGTTCCGTGCAAATGCTATCTATGAGGGTGAATACCTGCTTGGGACATCTATCGCCCGTCCATTGATTGCAAAACGTCAAGCAGAAATTGCCCGCATTACTGGTGCCGATGCGGTTAGTCATGGTGCAACCGGAAAAGGGAATGACCAAGTCCGTTTCGAAATGGGGTATTTGGGACAGAATAGTTCACTCACCATCATTGCACCATGGCGCGAATGGGATTTGAACTCAAGAGAAAAACTCCTCGCCTACGCCACAAAACACGGTATCAAAATCGAAATGAGCGGAAAAAAATCTCCATACTCGATGGATGCCAATCTTCTTCATATCTCCTATGAGGGTGGAATTCTAGAAGATCCTGCTTCTGAGCCAGAGGAGAGTATGTGGCGCTGGACAACCTCGCCTGAAAATGCTCCTGATGAAGCCGAATATATCGAAATCGGCTACGAAAAAGGTGATCCGATTAGTCTAAATGGTAAAATACTTTCACCAGCCGTCATGTTAGAACAGCTCAACATCATCGCTGGACGTCACGGGATCGGTCGTGCCGATATAGTCGAAAACCGCTATGTCGGAATGAAAAGCCGTGGATGTTACGAAACTCCAGGGGGGACCATCATGCTTAAAGCGCACCGCGCTATCGAATCGTTAACTCTCGATCGTGAAGAAGCACACCTCAAAGATGAGTTAATGCCACGCTACGCCAAACTTATTTATAATGGGTTTTGGTTCTCTCCAGAGCGTGAAATGCTCCAAGCGGCGATCGATAAAACCCAACAAAACGTTCGCGGAACCGTACGTTTGAAACTTTACAAAGGCAATGTCATGGTTGTGGGACGCAGCTCAGACGTTTCTTTGTTTAACGCCGATTATTGTACGTTCGAAGAGGATGCGGTATACAATCAAAAAGATGCAGACGGATTTATCAAACTGAATGCTCTGCGGTTCATTATTGCTGGTAAAGCACGTAAAAACAAATAATCAAGGAGCACCATGAGTATCATTAAAATTGATATGAATTCACCTGAATTTCAGGCTGAACTCGAAAAAACAATCAAATTTACCGACAAAGTGATCAATCAATTCGGATGGGTTTATAATCCTCAAGAAGAGATCAACGAGGGAGTTCAACTCGGACTTGCCCGAAACAAAATGATGTATAACAAACGTTTTTGTCCATGTTACATGGTCGAAGAGGTAGATGGCAAATACCAAAGCAGTGACAATCGCATATGCCCATGTACTACAGCTATCGAAAAAGAACTCCCCGAAGATGGTGTTTGCCACTGCCAAATCTTCTGTACTCCACAATACGCTGCGACAAAACGTCTTGAACTCGGAATGGAAGAGGTCGTTCACCAACACTCTCGTGGCCTAACCAAAGAGGAGTGTCAAAAACTTCTTGAAAAAAGCGACCTTGACAGCGATGAGCTCACCGCACTTTTTGAGGCTCGCGAACTCGGAATGGTCAATTTCAAAGTAGTTGACGTTCGTGAATGGATGGAGTGGAAAATGGGTCGAATCGAAGGGGCAGATGTTTTAATCCCCACCAGTAGCTTCTTCCAAACACTGACAGAATCAAACCTACAAAAAGATGAACACATTATCGTTTATTGCCATGTCGGAAGCCGAAGCGCTCATTGCCAACGCATTCTGACCGATATGGGATACAGCAAAGTCTCCAATCTCGCACACGGCATTGTCTCTTACGGCGGGAAAATCGTTCGAGGGTAATTTTAAGGATTAGTCATGAAAGTATTATTGACCAAAGATGTCAAAGGTGTCGGCAAGGCTGGTGAGATCAAAGATGTTGCTCATGGGTACGGTAAAAACTTTTTGATCGGAAAAGGGTTGGCTCTTGCTGCAACCAACGAAGTGTTGAAAAAGTACGAATCAGAACAAAAGAAAAAAGCGGCGCACGAAGCGGCAGAAATTGAACGCCTAAACACAATTAAAACGCAGCTTGCCGATATCAAGGTAATCATTAGCAAAAAGCTCGGCAATACCGGTCATCTTTTCGGTGCCGTAACCAAAGACGAAATTGCAGACGCCCTCAAAACTCAATTCAATATCGAAATCGATAAAAAAGAGCTCGATGCAAAACACGGTATCAAAACAACAGGATTGCATGATCTCGATCTTAAACTCGGGCACGGCATCCATGCTACACTCCATTTAGAGATTAAAGGTGAATAAAACCGGCTTCGTTGCCCTTGTCGGGCGACCCAATGCAGGAAAAAGTACCTTAATGAACTGGATTTTGGGTGAAAAAATTGCCCTTGTCAGTCAAAAAGCGAATGCAACGCGAAAACGCTCTAATGCCATCGTGATGCATAATGATGATCAAATCATTTTTGTCGATACTCCGGGTCTACATCAGGCTGAAAAACTACTCAACCAATACATGCTAGAAGAGGCTCTTAAAGCAATTGGTGATTGTGATATAGTTGTCTATCTCGCTCCCGCGTCCGACAAAACTCTCCATTACGAAAAATTCCTCGAACTCAACTCGAACAAACGTAAACATATAATCGTCCTGAGTAAAATCGATCAAATATCCCAAGCAGACCTCCTCAAAAAAATCGGTGAATATAACCGCTTTAGCGACCACTTTTTGGCCCTCATCCCCATGTCTGTGACGAAAAATGTCGGGAAGAAAGATCTGCTAGATACAATCGTTAAACATCTTGACCCCTCCCCTTATCTCTACGATCCTGATAACATCACCACTGAAATGATTCGTGATATCTACAAAGAGTTTATTCGTGAAGCTATTTTTGAAAATATCAGTGATGAAATACCCTATGAATCCGATGTTATTATCGATAAAATTGATGAAAATGAGCCTACTGAACATATACGGGCAACCATCATCGTCGAAAAAGACTCCCAAAAAAGGATTATTGTCGGCAAAGGGGGAGCCGCCATCAAACGGATCGGAAAAAGTGCCCGTGAAAAAATCGAACATCTCGCTTCTAAACCCATCTATCTCGAACTTTTTGTATCGGTTAGAAAGGGGTGGACAAATGACAAACAATTTTTGAGTGATCTAGGGTACGAATGGTAAAAAAGCTATTTCTTGGTTTGATAAGTATTTCACTCCTCCTTGGCGATGACACTATTATTCTCTACAAAACTGGAGGGAAAAAACTGATTGAGAAAGAGATGCTCTCGGTCAATTATTGGAACAATG
>JACXUF010000108.1 GCA_014764105.1 Sulfuricurvum sp.
ATGCCAAAGAGATTGCAACTGCCGTGCTAAAACAATACGGTATGAGTCTCAGCGATGGCATCAACCTCTTTTGCAAACAAGTCGCCCTTACCCACTCCATCCCTTTTGAACTCAAAGTTCCAAGCGAACAGATGAAAATAGCTCTCCAAGAACTCGAAGATAGCAAGGGTGAGAAATTCACCTCGATGGAAGCGTTAAAACGAGATTTATTCTCGTGAAATACGAAATTTTTAGAACTGCCTCGTTCAAAAAAAGGGTTCAAAAAACTCTCTTCCAAACATCAAGAAGAGACGTTTGCACTCATTGAAATGCTCGCCAACGGAGTGAGCCTTCCGCAAAAATACAAAGATCATCTGTTAAGCGGCAATCTCAAAGGGTGCCGAGAATGTCATATTCGCCCCGATTTGTTGTTGATATACCGCATTCATAACGATATTCTCGAATTGGCACTCATCGAAGTAGGGAGCCATTTGGAACTGTTTGGATAATTCATCCAATTTTCTCCAATTTCGTTTTGGCTTCGCTTAAGCTAACGGTCTTGTTTTCCAACCACTCGATCACTTCAATATACCGTTTTTCCCCCGATAATGCCAAAAGGGTTATTAGCTCTTTGACTGTTTTGGCACCGTCGTAAAACCGTTTTGTTCTGCGACGTGGGCGACGTTTCCACAGCCACCGGATCGCTTCGTCCAGGGCTATTCCCAATACGATCAACGCTCCATACAAACCATAACGCACCCATCCGCTCCAATCGGTGATTTGCGGTGGATCGAGGAGATTTGAGCGCTCAAACCCCTGCACCACTTCAATGGACACCGCTTGGCTTCTGAGCACTTTTCGGCTTTGGGTTGCGGTATCAAAAATCTCCAGTTCGACAGAGGGGATCACAAAATTTTTCTCACTCACGAGGGCAAACTCCTGACGGATCTCCCCCTCGAACCCAGCACTGGATGGGGAGATGTTTTTTTGTGGCTGTTCGGCAAAAATATTCACTCCACTGATGTTTAGCTCATAAGGGACAAATTGATCGAGATTGCCACTCCCACGAATGTAGAGGCTCGCATGGACCGGTTCATGGGCGATAACTCTACGCTTGTCCACCTTTACCTCCATGGTGATCTCTCCGCTCAGAGCGGTGGAGTTGGCTTTGGCTAGGATTATAGCTTTGGGCAGTTGAGCCGTTTCATCTTCGAAATCGTATTTTTTAACGTTATCACGCCCGATGGAGGCATTTTCGATCGAGGCAAACGTCGTATGACGGATCAACGCATCCAAAGCGATCTCAATCGTCCCTGCTCTGAGCGGAGTGATGAGGAGATCAAACGTTTGAACCCGCTTCCCCTCGACGATACGATCGCGCTGAGTAAGCATCGATACTTTAAAGTTTTCATTCCCCGTCGGTTTGAATGCAATGGTATAGTCCGCAGCATTGGTCGTAAACGCACATTCGTATCGAACAACACCACTTTGGTTGACGTAGAGCTCTTTGGGAGCTTCGAGAATACGCCACTGATAGGTTGCAGCCCACAATGGATGAGCCAAAATCAAAAGAAATAAAACGAGCTTCGTTACCCCCAACGTGATTGAGAATCCAGTATTCTTGACAATCAAGATGATTCCCCGATCGAGTCGGTGATGATGAATCCTACCAAGGCTTCGTTTCATGAACACTCCTTTGATTGATCAACTCATATTGTTTTGAGCTCAGAGAGGCTTTCCCCTGAGAGGTTGAAAAACGGGGATCCCCCTCCGTCTTTTTCTGCCCATCTCCAGCGCCAAAGGAGGCAATATCGCTTTGCATGTTCGATCCTCCCCCCTCTTTGCCTCGTTTGCTTTCGCCCACAGGTTGGTTCTCATCGGCGGAGAATTTATCGTTTTTCTCTCTCCGAACGCTTAGTGTTTTTTGCTCCTCCGCACGCCCAATCGCGCGGAGATTCTCATCTGCTACTTTGGTGTAATGCAGTGTGAGCGATTTGAGTAGTGCTTGACGCGCGTTCTCAAACTCACCAAGGCGGATATGACAGTTTCCAATATTGTAAAACACTATCGATTTGAAAAACGGATCACTGGAGCGTATTTGGCGGTAGAGACCGAGGGCTTCTTGGTATTTCCCAGCTTTATAGAGGGCAGAAGCACGATTGAACTGCGCTTTCGGGCTATCAACATGGGAAAACCACTGTGCCGAGCGCTCATAGTTTCGGTGCGCATAATCGTATTGCCCCGCTTTGATATAGGGGTAATCAAGCCATCCTGCATGTGCCGAAAGTCCGAACAACGCCAACAATGGTGCTATTGTTTTAGCAACTCTCTCCCAAACCGTCGTATAGGCCATCACAAGCGCAATCAACGCCAATAATGCAGGGAGGTAAAAAAGCTCCTGATACCGTGCCACCGTCGTTGTCCCCACAAAATCTCCCCCCCGCTCACGCTCGATCCACTCGATGATCGCATCCACATCAGCACCGTCGATCACCTTGCCGCCACTTTGCTCCGCAATGGTATTAATCGCGTCGTTGCGAGAACTGATGACGATATGACCATTCTCGTCTTTGAGCGACCCCTCCTCAGAGGGGAGAGTACTTCCCACAGTAGAAGCGAGCATCACGATACACACTTTAAGACCGTTTTGTTTGGCGAATGCCGCCTCCTTGTCATAGGAGAGTTCATCCCCCCCGTCGCTCAAAAGGAGAACCAAAGGATTCCGAGCATGGGACATCTTGCGGGCGAGTTTGAGTGCGCTCATTACGCTGGTCCCTTTGGTAATGATCTGCGACTCATCTATCGAAGCGGCGAGATGAAGCAATAGCTCCGTATCTTTGGTGAGGGGAGAGAGGACGATTGCACTCGTCGTATGGGCGAGCACTCCGAACCGATCACGTTTATCACTGTGGACGATACGAGAAAGCACCTCTTTCGCCGCCTCTAGACGGGAGGGGGCAACATCGGATGCGTGCATAGAATACGAAACGTCCAGCGCCAAAATCACGTCGCTCCCCGCCTCCTCTACCGTGACCGGTTTTTCACTTAGGACGGGGCGCGACAGGGCGAGGAGGAGCATCGCTACGGCGAAGAGAAGCCACCCTTGAGTATGCCATCCAAAGCGGCGCGCCATCCACCAATATGCAGGGATGATCACCAATCCCCATAGCCATAACGAAGAGAGCACCATCATCCGCGTACCATCCGACGACTCATCATCCAGAGGATCAGCACCAATGCCCCCGCCAGCGGCCATTGGTAATAGGGCTCGGCAAAGATATGCTCGGCACTTTTGATCCGTGAGCGCTCCAGCGTATCGATTTGGGCATAAACATCGACAAGCTCTTTTTCATTCATTGCACTAAAATACTCCCCCCCGCCCTCTTTGGCCATCTGAGCGAGCAGTTTACTGTCAAACTCTCCCTTTTTCCCAATCCCAATGGTGTAGAGCTTAATCCCCGCTTTCCGTGCCATCTCTACTGCCTCTTTTGGAGAAATCGCACCACTATTGTGCTCCCCGTCGGTGAGGAGGATGATCACTTTAGACTTAGCCTTGGAACCTTTTAGAGCGCGAACCCCTTGCGCTACCCCCTCCCCGATTGCGGTGTTTTGCCCCGCCATCCCAAAACTGAGGTATCCGATCATTTCGGCAATGATCTCTTTTTCATACGTTACGGGGGTCGCGATAAAGGCAAAATCCCCAAACAACACTACTCCGACGTTGTCTTCGCGCCGTTTCATCACAAAATCAGATGCAATTTTTTGCACCACTTCAAAACGGGTCGCCCTACTCTCCCCTTCGGCAAACCCCGACGCATTCATCGATCCGCTCCCATCGAGAGAGAGGACGATATCGATCCCGTTACGGTTGCGCGGATCGGAGAGATCGATCATAACAGGGGATGCGAGCGCCGAAACGATCAACACCACTGAGAGTACTTTAAACAGCCAATCGAGATTGCGCCATCTCCTCAAATGACCGAAAAATTGCAGATGGGGAAAGTACCGTTTTTGGGGAGCTCGTTTACAGCGATAGAGGCAGTAGAGGATTGGCACAAGCACCACAAATGCCCAAAGATACTCAAATGACCAAATATTCATTGATACATTATAACATTTTCGTTTTTATTACAAGACAATACCAACCAACAAATTATTAACTGATGTTACCCACTTTACGTTCATAGC
>JACXUF010000109.1 GCA_014764105.1 Sulfuricurvum sp.
ATTCAGCAAATGTGTATGAACAGCGATACTGAAATCAGCGATTTAGTCAAAGTGATCGAAAGTGACCCGATGCTCAGTGCGAATATTTTAAAAGCGGTAAATTCCCCTTTATATGGGATGAGCCGTGAGATTTCGGCGATCCCTCAAGCGATCATGCTTTTTGGAGTCTCCATGATTCGAGGCTTTGCGGCAGCCAACGCAATCAAAAAATCGATTGCCGTTGATCTAACCCCATACAACATCGGGATTGACGAACTCAGCCACATCTCCACTTTGCAAAGTACGTTAGTGCGCGAATGGTATCGACATATCGACAAGTCGATGCTTCCACTCCTCCAAAGCAGTGCGTTTTTGATGGAGCTGGGCAAACTCATTACCTCTCTCAAAATCATCACTTCGGGGGAATCGGATACATTTGCATCCGAAATCGCTCAGGGCAAATCGATTGTCGATGTGGAGCGGTGCTATTTAGGATTGACGAGTTATGAAGCTGCAGCCATGATGTTTGAACATTGGAATTTTGAGAGTGCTCTCACTGAAGCTTTACGTGAAGCTGTCCATCCAGAAACGCTCAACCCATATGCACAGGTGCTCTACGTACTGAACAAGGCGATAAACATCTATTCCGTACTAACTGAGGAGTCGTTATCAAGCGCTTATGAATCGATTGAATCGTTTGGCTTGAACCGCAGTGCTTTTGACGAAGCCGTAATATATCTCCAATCTAAACAACAATGAAAGCATGAAAGGGATAATATTTACAGAACTCGTAGAGTTTGTCGAAGAAAAATTTGGATTCGACGTAGCAGATAGGATGATTGAAGCCTCTTTGCTTGAAAACAAAGGAGCCTATACCCAAGCGGCGAATTATCCCTTCGAGGAGTTGGTTGCGATCGTAACGCAGTTGTCTCAGATTACCGAAATAGACATGGGAGTGTTAATCGAAACCTACGGACGCCATCTGTTCGATCGAATCGTAGGGCTCTATCCTCCGATAGTTGCCAATTTCACCTCCTCATTGCCATTTATTGCGCAAGTCGATACTTTTATCCATCCGGAGGTAAAAAAACTTTATCCCGATGCCGATTTGCCGAGCTTTCAGCTAATCAGCCTAAGCGAAAGGGAACTGATCATCGACTATATTTCGAATAAACCTTTGACCCCTTTGGCCAGAGGGTTGATGCTGGGAGCCGCCGATCATTTTGGTGAAATGATTGAAATTTTGGAAGACGACACGATCCACAATGCGGGTCAGTTGGCTCGTTTTACGGTACGATTAAATGGCTAACAATACTGAAATATGGCAAGAACGGTTTGAGAGAGAACGAGCCGCCCGTAAAAGTGCCGAAAAACTGCTCGAAGAGAAAAGCCTAGAAATTTGGCAAATTAATCAAAATCTAGAATATACCATTATCAAGCGTACCGAAGAACTCCAAAAAGCACTCCTTGAAGCCGAATCGGCTAATCGAGCCAAAGATACCTTTTTATCCAATATGAGTCACGAACTACGCACCCCTCTTAACACTATTATCGGTTTTTCTCAAATATTACTGGCGAAACCCGATACCCCGACGAATATCAAAAGCTACATCGACAAAATCCAAATTTCGGGTAAAAGCTTACTCTCTTTGGTCAATACCATCCTCGATTTCTCCAAAATCGAAGCGGGTAAAATGGGGGTCGTCAAAACCACATTTCAGATTGCCGAATTGATAGAAGAGGTCAAAGTGCTGATTGAACCGATGAGTGAGAAAAAAGGGATTCGTTGTATTGTCGATGTCGATCCGGATCTGATCATTTATGCGGATCGACAGTTAATTAAGCAAGTCCTCATCAACCTTTTATCCAATGCAGTCAAATTCTCCCCCGATGGGGCATCGGTCACTTTGTCACATGAACGAAATGATCATGCGGAGTTTTTTTCGATCACTGATCACGGAGACGGAATTCCTGAGGATAAAATACCAACTCTGTTTGACCCCTTTACCCAGATTCGAGAAGATCAGCACGAAGCGATCAAAGGGACAGGTTTGGGGCTTTCGATTGTCAAAAGGATTGTCGAGCTGCATGGGGGAAAAGTGTGGGTGGAGAGCCGCATAGGTGAGGGAAGTTGCTTTAGCTTTACAATCCCATCACAGCGGAAGATCGAAAAAGTAGGCGAGTCCGTAATAGATACTGTAGATACCATAAATGAGGATCGCTAGAGCGGCGATTCGATTCATCGTCTGGCGAAAAGCGATCTCTTTGAAAAAGCTTACCGACTGACCCAAAGCGAGGAGTGTTGGGACGGTGGAGAGACCAAATACCGCCATGATAAGCCCCCCCTCAATGATTGATGCCGATGTCGCCGCCTTGGCGGCGAAGAAAAAAACGAATCCGCAGGGGAAGAAACCGTTCATGATTCCCAGCGCGAAAAAACTACCGATACTTTTGCTTTTGATGAGACGTGAAAAGAGTATTTTAAAGAGCGAGTTTGAGGAAAATCCCCGCTCAAGCGCATGAATCAGCGAGGAGAGTCCAAACATTCCCAGTGCGGTGATGATCATTATGATACCCGCAAAAATAAACAGCGTCCCATGAAGTTCTAGGCTCCAGTTGATAATGGCACCGATCCCTCCGAAGATCATCCCCAAGATGACATATGAGAGTACACGACCGATGTTGTATGCGCCGTGTCGTACTAATTGAGAGGTACGGCTCATTGTAGCGTCGATTTTGGTAGAGCTATACGCGACGATAAAACCTCCGCACATACCGATACAGTGACCGAAACTGCCGGCAAATGCAATCGAGATTATGAGCCACCATTCGATACCATTCATAAAACAACCTTCTAAAAAATATCAATACATGATGTTACGCACTTTACACTCATATCCCGTAAAGCATCAGGGACAAATCTCCCTACAACCCCCTAAAGCTTGCCATATCTTTCGGATATGGCAGAAAACTGCTCATATTGTTCTTGATTTCATCAAGTGCGTAAGGTCAGTTAATACATTAAATGATTTTTGTTACAGTGGTGTTAATATTTAACACAAATTTAACAGTTCTATGAAACAATAGCATGAAATTGTTAAAAGGATTCGTGAATGAAAAAAGTTCTCCTCTCTCTTGTTGCTTTGGTGGCAGTTTCAAGTGCCGATCGATTGATTAATCTTAAAATTGATGGGATGATGTGCCCTGCCTGTGTAAAAAATGTAAAAGGTTCTTTGGCTGAAGTCAAAGGGGTAAAAGAGTCTACGGTGTATCTAAAAGAGGGAAAAGCGGAAGTAAAAGTTGCAGACGGCACAAAGCCCGAAGCAATGTGTGATGCGGTTAAACAAGCGGGTTATGGTTGCTCTGTAGCTAAATAATACCTAAAGATGAAATAGGGATTGCCAAGCATAGGGAAAAGGGGCCCTTTTGAGCTCAAATATTTCTTGTAATGTTGCATCATACCAAAGCTAGTTGGCATGAATTTAGCAACGTGCTTTGGTAAAGATACTCACTGATGTTACGATTTTACGCTCATAGCCCGTAAAGTGGCAGGGATAAATCTCCCTACAACCCCCTAAAGCTTACTATATCTTTCGGATATGGTAGAAAACTGACATTTTGCCCTTGATTTCATCAAGTGCGTAAGGTTAGATACTCAATCAAAATCCCAATTTAAAGCTACCTTTTTGAAAGAGATGGTATACTTTGTGTCGTAACGTTCTCCCTGTTTGATCTCTGTTTTTGGAGCAAAGAATTTGACTAAAAACATTGGAAACTCAGTTTTAATGAGAGCTTTTTAAATTTCCAATAATCTTTAATGTGAGGATGAATTTGGAGATTTGAAAAGGGCTCAGACTCTATTATAATATAAGGCGGTGTAGATGCACAAAATTTTTCTTGCGGGTGTGTTGAGTTGTACTATATTAATGGCTGGTGAAGTTCAGTATGGTAAAGGAAAATTTGAGATTGAGGGAGGTTTTTTGGGGCTAACATCAACAATAGATGCTGATGTTTCTATTTACTCGATGGCTGAACAACATAAAAATATAGGAAGTTCAAAAGTTTTCTATAAATATAATCTCTCTTGGTATGATTCTGAAGATTTGGTCCAAGCACAACAAACATACAACACGGGA
>JACXUF010000110.1 GCA_014764105.1 Sulfuricurvum sp.
TTTCTGCCCTATCCAAAAGATATGGCAAGCTTTAGGGGGTTGTAGGGAGATTTGTCCCTGATGCTTTACGGGCTATGAACGTAAAGTGCGTAACATCAGTTATATAACTTATTGATCGTTTCAGTAAAAAATGCGACACCATCTAACATCCGCAAAAGTGCCTATTTTAGACACTTATATCACTTTTTTTGCTATTTTTTACCGAATCATCGGTTCAATGTCATTACGAAGCAAAGCCTATAACATAATAGGTAGACTTTCCATTGACTTTTTGAAGTTGAACTTTATATTTTTCAGAAAAATGGTTGATTTTATCCATCGCATCACTCGCACTCACTTCACTCGTCGCATCAATCTTAATTTTAAAATAATCGTTCGTATTGGACATCGCTACATACGATTCATCCGTTTTCAACGCTTCATGCAAATCCAAAATATGTTTGATGATTTTCTCGTACCCAGATGTATTTTTCTCGATCCGCGAGAGCTGATCTACAAGGGCCTCATTTGGGGTATATCCGAGTTGATTTAAAATCGCTTCGTATGTCATAACTGCAGTTCCTTTGTAAAATTAGAGGGGTTATTCTAACATGGAAGTATATATAGACTATAATAACTCTATGAAATCACTCCTAATTCGTCTCACCCACGGTCTGTATGACCAAGATATTGCCGAGTCTGAACGCGAAAACGTACAGCAATGGCTCGCCCTGAAACTCATCACCCATGAGGAGGGAAAATACCAATTTGCCTCTCAGTACCGTGCGGGGACTATCTCATTAGTCTCCGAAAGTGGAGCCTATCTGCAAACATTAGGTGAGAGTATCCGTGACCACTTTATCGAGACCAATAACCTGATGGGGGCGAAAAATGGCGATCTCGTCATCGCCCAACGGCTTCTCGGACGACGCGGCGGACCACATGCAAAAGTGGTCGTCATCGCAGGACGAAGCGAAACATACAGTGTCGCCGTCGTATCCATGAAAAACGGTCATTTAGGACTGTACGACATCCGCACCGACCACCCAGCAGGTTTTGCCCTCAGCGACCTGAGTGAAAACACCGAGGGATCACTCTATCAGATTAACAACCAAAGCCAAACGATCGCCGCATACTTAGGGAACTTAAGCGATCCGAAAGTGGATGAAAAAATTGTCCTCGCCCTCTACAACAAACACGATGTGTTTGAGGATGATGTTTTAGCCATGGCACGGGAGTTCCCAAAAGAGGTCGATGCGTCGCTGTATCCTCACCGCCGTGATCTTCGCCACTTGCCTTTTTGCACCATCGATCCCGTAACCGCCAAAGACTACGATGACGCCATCTGTTTTATCCCTGAGACTTCTACCCTCTACGTCGCCATCGCCGACGTGAGCGAATACGTCCACCCTTTCGGTGCGATCGACGCCGAAGCAATTTACCGCAGCTTCTCCATCTATCTGCCGCACCGCTCCATCCCGATGCTCCCCAGTGAACTCAGTGAAACCCTCTGTTCGCTTCAAGAAAACGTCGACCGCCTTGCCTACACATTCGAGATACACATCGACCCCACCACCTACGAGATGAACTCTTTTGAGCTGTACGAGTCGATTATCCACTCCCACCGTCGCTTCACTTACGAAGAGATCGATGCCTATCTACAAGGTCATTTAAGCGCTCAAAACGACAAAGAAGCAAAAGCGCTTGAGTATATCAATGATCTCAATGTATTGACAAGAAAACTGCGTGAAAAACGGATGAAAAAAGGGTATAACTTCCGTTCCAGCGAACTGGAGATGCGGATCGATGAAGAGCAAAACATCATTTCTACCGAATTTGCCATCGAGACCCCGTCACACGCTCTGATCGAAGATTGTATGCTCCTTGCCAACAAAGCGGCGGCATCAATGTATGAGCGGGGTGTTTTCCGTATCCACGAATCTCCTAGCCCCCTCAAACTCCAAAGTCTTTATACCGAACTAGCATCTATCGGGATTTTCGTCGAATCCCAAGGCTCTATCAAAGAGACAATCATGGCAATCCAAGCCGAAGCGGAGCGGCGCAATTTGGTGAGCGAAGTGGACACCCTCATTATTCGCGCACAGATGCAGGCACGCTACGCACCGTATAATATGGGGCATTTTGGTTTGGGATTTGAACGCTACACCCACTTTACCTCTCCGATCCGCCGCTACAGCGACCTGATCGTCCACCGCCTCCTCAAGGCGATCCAAGCGGGAGATAGCGAAGAGGGTTCGTACGTATTGCGAAACATCGAGTCCCTTTGCACCTCCATCAGCGAAAAAGAGCGTGAAGCGAGCGACATCGAAATCCGCTTCCATGAGCGAAAATTTGCCCGTTGGGCGACAACCGTCATCGGTCAGGAGTTTAAAGCCCGTATCATGCGCGCCGAAGAGCCGTATATCGCAGAAATTCATGATGTCATCACAGGGGCAAAAGTTGCCGTAAACTCTCAATTTGGGTTAATGCTTTTTGACGATATCATTGTCAAAATCGAGAGTTCCAACCTCGCTACCGCAAAAATCACCGCGTCGTTTGTACGTCACATTGAAAAGGAGTCCGATGAATCGGCAGGATCTTGATCGTCATCTTCACAATAATTCAGCACCAAGAGCAATGGCACTTTTCGGCGAGAGCCACTTTCTCATCGACCGCTACGCCCACCGAATTGCCCAAATCGAAGGGGCGTCGGTACTGAGCCTTTATCATGACGAGTACGATTTCAATACTGCCAAAGCCCACCTCTCCCAAGGCTCCCTTTTTGGCGACCAAAACCTCCTGATCATCAAACACGAAAAAAAGCTCCCCAAAGCCGAACTCGATACCCTCATTGAACTGGTCGGCAAAAATCCCGACAACACCTTTATATACTGCTACTACGGCGAGGATGTCAAAGGGATCGATGCCGCGTTCAAAGGCTCCCATGCGGGTTCCGTTCGATTCTTCCACCCCTTTGCCACTGAAGCGCGCGCTATCGTAATGCAAGAAGCGCAAGCGCAAGGGATTCAGCTCGACAACCAAGCGGCGTTTCATCTCCTCGACATCCACAACAACGACCTTGCTCTCGCTTGCAACGAACTCTCCAAACTCTCCATTTTGGGCAAGCCGATCGGAATGAAAGAGATTGATGAGCACGTCTTCGGTCTGAGCGAAATTAAACTCGACCACTTCATCACCCGCGTAATCGAGAAAAAAGAGTTCCTCCCCTCATTACGCCACCTCCTCGAATCGGGGGAAAACGAGATACAACTCCTCACAGCCATCAGCGGATTTTTGACCCAGCTTTACCTCTTTAACAGCGCGATCAAAATTCACGGGGTCGCCGATTCGGCTCTAGTACTGGGGTACAAACTCCCAGGATTCATCGAAAAAGAGCGCGCTGCCCTCTCGATCAAAATATCTTTGGAGGGGTACAAACGGGGGATCAATTTTCTTCTCGATACCGAGCTAAAGATGAAATCGACCGGCTCTCCCGATCAAGAATCGTTGCTTCTCTCTGCCCTTCTTAAACTCCAAATGATACTCTAATGTAATTGCTGTATTAGGTGATAACAAAATGTGTCAATCATTTTAGTACGATCAAGGAGCTAAAGAACGGAATTGATGAGTATATACACAAATATGACTTTCAAAAATTTCATTCATATATTGGCTATCAAAAGCCTATGAATGTTTCTCTTGAATATCTTAAAAACTGACCTTACGCACTTGATGAAATCAAGGGCAAAAGGGTAGTTTTCTGCCATATCCGAAAGATATGGCAAGCTTTAGGGGGTTGTATGGAGATTTGTCTCTGATGCTTTCGGGCTATGAACGTAAAGTGGGTAACATCAGTTAAAAATGTGGCACAATGAAACAGGTGCTTGGTAGAAACAAAGTTGAAGGCTAGGTTGTCTTGACAAATGAGGGGATTATAATTTTAGAGGCATTATAATTTACAAGAGGCTCTCAATTTATAAAAAAAATAGGAGAATATTATGTCAACTTTTGAACAAGAATCATTAGATTATCACAAAGCACAAAATGAATTTGACACAAACGGTAAAACAGGAACAT
>JACXUF010000111.1 GCA_014764105.1 Sulfuricurvum sp.
GACAAGATAGAATTGATTATGTCCAAATCGTTTGCTGAAATCGGCAAAGTTCAGTTTATGGGATATATCTCTATTTTGGAACGGGAATACGGTATTGATCTGAGCGATCTTCGTCAAGAGTACACCAATTTTACTAACAACAACTCAGCCTTGATGGGGCCAAAACAATCGGTGGTCTTACAAGGATCGACCGATTCAAAATCCAAATGGATGATTGCTGGAGCCATTGCTATTCTTTTGCTGATTGGAATGGGCTACTTTATGCAGAGCAAAATGTCCGTAATGCCGGGTGAAGAGGTGATGAAGCTCACGACCCAATCGGTGGAAGTTGCAGAAGAGGTGCATGAACGTAATGTTTCTGAATCCAATGTTACTGGAGAAATGAATACTACAGCACAAGCGATCAATGAGGTGAACGGTACCGTTTCTCCCCTCTCTCAGCCGATTGTATCAGGTCGGCAGATTGTGATCAAGCCAAGCTATAAAGTGTGGTACGGGATGATCGATCTCTCATCTGGTCAAAGAGTGCAAAACATTACTTCAGATCCGATTATTATCGATACGTCTAAAAATTGGCTTATCTTCATGGGGCATGGACGGATTGTAATAGATATAAACGGTGAAAAAACGGTTTTAAAAGGGAAAGAGACTCTCCGTTTTGTATGTGAAAGCGGAACACTGAAACAGATTACGAGAGCGGAGTTTATAGAGCGTAACGGTGGAAAAAACTGGTAGTATCGGACAATGAAATTTTGGCTTTTATCCTTTGGTATCGTCTCATCTGTATTGTCTGCATCTCTTAACGTAGGGGTTCACTTTGAGGGGAAGGAGCTAGGTACTCTTCGAATACTCTCTCAAGCATTTAACACGATTGGGTATAAATTAGAGGTTGAGTCTTTTTCGTGTGGTGACGGTCAAGGGGAATTGGAGGCTAAAGCCTTAGGGAATAGAGTCTTTAACCCTTCGGCATTGGCTGAAAACCTCAAAGAACAAGGGGTTGGTATTGTTCATGCACGGTATGAGGGTGAGAGGCTCATATTGGCTCTTAACTCTCAAAATACCCTATGGAATACCCCTCTTTTGGGTGCTGATGAGGGGATTGAACTCAAAAAAGCAAATACCCCGCAGTGGTTTCGTGTGGAAGAGGGACAAACTATCCGAATTGAACCCCCGTATACAGGGAAATGGTACCCAGATATTGCCGTTTTGGATGCTCACATGAGGATTTTATCGTCTTATCGATCTCGTGAGTTTAAAGAGGAGCTTCAATTTGAACTCCCACTTGGTGCCCGTTACCTAAAAGTATCCAATGCACAGGGGATGAAAGTGCTTAAAGAGGGGATGTGGATCGAGTCGATGAGTCTAGGGAGATAGGTGAGCTAGATTATATAACTGACCCTACGCACTTGATGAAATCAAGAACAATATGGGCAGTTTTCTGCCATATCCGAAAGATATAGTAAGCTTTAGGGGGTTGTAGGGAGATTTGTCCCTGATGCTTTACGGGCTATGAACGTAAAGTGTGTAACATCAGTTATATAAAACTAAGTCTCTTATGCTAAAATGGCGCAATTTTTTAATCACAGGGTGTAGCCATGTTTGATGAAATCCAATTTGACCGGATCAAACGCCTTCCAAAATACGTATTTGCCGAAGTAAACGAGCTGAAAATGGCGCGTCGCCGTGCTGGTGCAGATGTTATTGACTTTAGTATGGGAAACCCAGATGGCGATACGCCCGAGCATATTCGCGCAAAACTGATCGAATCGGCTCAAAAAACCAAAACACACGGATACTCGGCTTCCAAAGGGATCCCTAAGCTTCGCCAAGCGATTTGTGACTGGTACAAACGCCGTTACGATGTCGATCTTGATCCAGAAACCGAGGCGGTTGCAACGATGGGTTCCAAAGAGGGGTATGCCCATTTGGCCTATGCGATTACCAATCCTGGGGATGTTGTCGTTGTTCCCGATCCTACCTATCCGATTCACTCATACGGATTTATTTTGGCAGGCGGAAATGTTCAAAAAATGGAATTGCCGTTTGATGAAGATTACAAAGTCGATGAAGACCTCTTTTTTGAACGACTTGAGCATGCGTTTCATGTGTCGTTTCCTAAGCCCAAATATTTGGTTGTCAACTTTCCTCATAACCCGACCACTGCAACAGTAACTCCTGAATTTTACGTCCGCATCGTCGAGATGGCGAAGCGTGAACGTTTCTATGTAATCAGTGATATTGCGTATGGGGATTTGACATTTGGTGGATATAAGACTCCATCGATCCTCTCGGTTCCTGGTGCGAAAGAGGTAGCAGTTGAAAGTTTCACCCTCTCTAAAAGCTATAACATGGCGGGATGGCGTGTTGGGTTCTTCGTCGGGAATGCCAAATTGATCGGTGCCCTCCAAAAAATCAAAAGCTGGCTCGATTATGGGATGTTCACTCCGATTCAAGTTGCGGCGACTATCGCTCTTAACGGCGATCAAACCTGTGTTCGGGAGATCACCGATAAATACGATCACCGTCAGGATGTATTGATCGATGCGTTTAACCGTGCCGGATGGCCGGTGCGCCGTAATCAGGCATCAATGTTCGTTTGGGCAAAAATTCCGGAGTGTGCTCGCCATTTGGGAAGCTTGGAATTCTCCAAGCGCCTTTTGGTTGAAGCTAACGTAGCGGTTGCTCCGGGGATTGGATTTGGGGATTATGGCGATGAGTATGTCCGTATTGCGTTGATCGAAAACGATCAGCGCATCCGTCAGGCGGCTAAAAATATCAAGCAATTTTTGAGTACTTTAAATTGCAAGGCTCCTGCGTGACTCGTGTCGGTGTTATCGGAGTCGGTACGGTCGGTCGTGCGGTAGTAGATATTCTGGAAAAAAACCAATCGATCATCAGCGCCCGTGCAGGTGAGACAATTAGTGTCAAAAGCGGAGTGGTTCGGGATCTCTCAAAAGTCTCTGATCTCTCTATCTCCCTCTCTCAAAATCCTTATGATGTGGTGGATGATCCCGAAATCGACATTGTTGTTGAGTTAATGGGGGGAGTAGAACTCCCTCTTGAGATTGTCAAAAAGGCACTTCAAAACGGTAAAGCGGTTGTTACTGCGAATAAAGCGCTTTTGGCATACCACCGTTACGAGCTTCAAGAGATAGCAGGAGATATCCCATTTGAGTTTGAAGCGAGCGTCGCCGGAGGGATCCCGATTATCAATGCGTTGCGTGATGGACTCTCGGCGAATCATATCCTCTCTATTATGGGGATTATGAACGGTACGTGTAACTTTATGCTCACCAAAATGATGAACGAGGGGGCGGCGTACGAGAGCGTTTTGGCTGAAGCGCAAGCATTAGGATATGCCGAAGCCGATCCGACATTCGATGTGGGGGGATTTGACGCGGCACATAAGCTCCTTATTCTCGCATCGATTGCGTACGGAATCGATGCTAAACCTGAAGAGATATTGATTGAGGGGATTGAGGGGATCACCCCTGCGGACATTGCATTTGCAAAAGAGTTCGGGTACACCATTAAACTGCTCGGAATTGCCAAGCGTGATGAGTGTGAAGTGGAGCTTCGAGTTCATGCGGCATTGGTAGATGAAGATGCGATGATCGCCAAAGTCGACGGCGTTATGAACGGTATCAGCGTCGTTGGAGACCGTGTTGGAGAGACCCTTTATTACGGTCCAGGAGCAGGGGGCAATGGTACCGCAAGTGCGGTAGTGGCAAATATCATCGATATTGTCCGCTCCGGAAAACGCTCTCCGATGCTCGGATTTAACCACCCTCTTGAAGAGGGGCTTCGTCTGAAAGATCAAAACGATATCCGATCAAAATATTATTTGCGCCTTCGTGTATCGGATAGACCGGGCATTTTGGCACAGATTACCTCGCTGTTTGCCCATCATTTCATATCGATCGAGGCGGTGATTCAACGCCCCAGTGAAGCCGAGTGCGCTCACTTGCTTTTTGCTACCCATGAAGCGACCGAACGCTCTGTCCATGCATTGATGAGTGAGCTTGAA
>JACXUF010000112.1 GCA_014764105.1 Sulfuricurvum sp.
TTGAGGAACTCTTTAACGGCATAGGAGAGCTTCCCTGTCCCTATCCCATGATAGATTAGTACCTCATCAAACCCTTGAAGCAGTGCGTCGGAGAGAAATTTATCCATCTTCTCACACGCCTCTTCAGCTCTCAAACCGTGTAAATCAAGTTTTAGACCACTCTTTTGCTCTACTTGCGACGTGATCGTCACCTTCGGCTTTTTCGGGAGATTGCCACTGGGTTTGAGATCGCTCAGTTTAACTCGCAACCGCATCCCCTCCACCTCAATCATCACATCTTTGGCTCCGACACCCACTACTGTTCCCCGCTGAGAGCGGTATTTGACCGTCTGCCCTATTGCGTATTTGATCGGTTCAGATTCAGCTATTTTGAGAACTTCGATTTTCTGGAGTTTTGCCTTTGCTTTGTTGAGCTGACGGTGGATTGAGGCTATATCATGACCCCGTGCCGCCTCTTTGGCTTCGCGGATCGCTTCATCATACCCAGCGCGGAGTTTCGATTTCTCGTGATCTAGTTCGATGCGCAAATGTTCCCGAGCTTCTTTGAGTGCCACTTCTTGGGATTTGAGGGTTTCAAGCCGCTCATCCACCTCTTTGTTTTTGCGTTTGAGTTCCCGCTCCAGCTCACTCCCTCGTTCGATCAGGACACTCAGTTTTTCGTAGTTTTCCCCGTAGAGCGATTGGGCGCGGGTGATAATGGCGGGATTGATCCCGTAGCGTGCCGCCGTTTCGAATGCGTAACTCTTGCCGATCACCCCTTGCAAAAACTCATACGTCGGAACACGCCGCTCTTCATCGTACAGCGCCGCCATCAGCTCCACATCGTCCCGATCCGCCATCAATGCAGCGAGCCGTTTATGGTGAGTAGTGACGATGATCTTTTGCCCCCGCTTGATCAGCTCATCGAGGAGAATAGCAAAGAGTGCTGCCGCCTCGTCGCTATCGGTCCCCAGCTCGATCTCATCAACCCCGACAAGGGCGCTTTTGTGTTCAAAAAGATGGCTAAACTGTACCATCCGCCCTGCAAAGGTAGAGATATCGTTACTCACACTTTGGGGATCATCGATCACTGCTTCGATCCGTTTAAAGCTCCCAATCCGCGATTTGTGGGGGTTAATCTTCATCGGAATGAGATATTTCGCCATCAGTGCCGCCGACAGGAGCGATTTAAGGAGCATCGTTTTACCCCCTGCGTTCACCCCCGTAATCATCAGGAGATTCGAGCGGAAATCGACACTGATCGGTTTGGCTTTGTGGATGGCGGGATGGGAGAACTCTTCGAGGACGATCTCACCGCTATTCTGAGGCTTGAGAATCGATGCGTCCCGCGCTCTGGCAAATAATACCCGCGCTTGGTAGTGGTCATACCGGTCAAACTCACGGTCAATAAATCCGATAAAGGGGACAAGGTTCGAAAGTTTGGAACTAAAACGTTTCGCATACTCATAGAGTTTCGTTTCCCGCTCTTGAAGGACGTAACGCAACTGCTCTTTGGAGCGCAGCACCACATCTGGGGCAACGTAGAAAAATCCCGCCCCCGTCCGTCCCACCACAGAGCCTTTAAGGACGTGGTTGAATCCCCCCCGCACCAATACACACTCTTCGTCATTGATGTAGTGAATCTGTGTATCGACGAGATAAGGGGTCAGTTTTTGGGTGTGAAAGAGCCGTTTAATAGAGTCGTTGATCTCAACTTTGATCGCTTTGATCCGTTGAGCGATTCTATAGAGCTCCTCATCACGCGATTCAATAAAGCTCCCCTCATGATCAAAATACTCTTCGATCTCGCCGAACGGTTCGGGGATGATAATCGTCTCCATCCACTCGCCGATGAGACCCGGAAAGTTTTGGTTACGCATAAGACGAAAATAGCGAACCACTTTGAGGAGTTCAAAAATCTCTTCGAACCGCAAAACCCCCTGCTTTTTGAGGTGGTTAATTAGGCCATCGAATCCAACACTTTTGGGCGGGGCTTTAAACTCCAGTGCATCGAGGGCTTGGATGTAGCGATAGTGACGCTCTTGATCCCCCTGCATCGCGATATTTTGCTCTCGGGCAAAAAAATGTTCCAACGCACCGATATAAGGGAGAAGGTCAAGCTTGCCAAAAAGCTCGGCGAGATTAGTGGAGAGTCGGCTCATTCGCACTCACGGGCATTAATGATTTGTTGATAATGCTTTGTCTCTTTGAGCCCGACAAAACTCTGGGTTCCGACGCTGTAATCGAATGTTGTCACATTGACTTCAATTCCACGACACATGAGGGTTTCACCGCTGCGGTATTGTTGCTCCACACGGATCACTTTTTCGCGGTCACGGTCTGCGGCGATGTTGTAGGCGATCGCACCGCTAATAATGAGGGTCAAAACAGCCGAAATAAGGTTTTTTTGTTTCGTCCCCAGCTCCGTGAAATAGTGCATCCACGCAAAGAGAAGTACGACGATTCCAAACCAAAGCAGATACCCCATGACTTACTTCGCCCCCCTAAGCTGATAGGTCAAATCTCCCGCTCCGAATCCGACGATGAGATCACGATCGTACGTTTTGAGGACGGCACCACCTCTCACTGTCTCAATGGTGTCGCCGACACGGTGAAGTTTGTCGCACAGGGTAAGATTATAGTGTCCAAAACACCCCTCAAAATCGATTTCACGAGGCTCTTCGCTTGCCGCCCATACGGGGAGAATAATGAGTTCATCCACCCCATCGAAACACTCCACAAATGCATCGAGGTTATCGATCGTTCGTGAATATTTGTGGGGCTGCCAGATGGCTACTATACGCTCAAACCCTTTGAGCTTGGCATAGGTGGTGAGTGATCCCATCGTCGCTTTGATCTCGGTCGGATGGTGGGCGTAGTCATCAATGATGACACAGTCTGAGCCTTTAAATATAACATCGAACCGTTTTTTGATCCCTTTGAAATGGAGCAAATTCGCTCGGATAGAGGCGACACTCATCGTCTGAGCCGCCGCCAAAATCGCGAGTGAGGCATCCATCGCAATATGTTCGCCAAACCCCCACACTTCGAACTCACCCATATTTTTGAGGGTGAAACGGGTATAAGGTTCATCGTCGATCAAAATATAGGTGATGCTAGAGAGGTCCTTACTCGGATAGAGGCGGATCGCATCGCACTCCAGTGTCGCCATAAATGGATCTTCGGCGTTAATGACCCGCACTGGCGCCATCTCGACAAAACGGCGATACGCATCATGAAACTCATCCAAATTATAGTTGTAGTATTCCATGTGTTCTGGTTCAGCATTAGTGACGATGGAACAGTACGGGTTGGAGTTGAGAAAGCTTCCATCGCTCTCATCCGCTTCAAACAACATCACATCGGTACTACCATCATAGCGGACGTTGGAGCCGAAATCTTTGGACTCCGCACCGATAATCGCGCTACCGCTCATGATCGAGGCTAAAATCGCCGTTGTCGTACTCTTACCGTGCGCGCCGCACACCGCGTAGACTTTTTTCTCTTTGAGGATACGGAGCAGCGCATCGCGGCGATGGAGCACTTCGATCCCCCTTTTTTTGGCTTCCACTACCTCCACATTAGTGTCGCGGATGATCGCCGAGTGGATAACGAGATCGCACCCCTCAGGGATATTCGCCGCATCATGTCCGATGAATACTTTGATCCCGCGATCGATCAGACGCTGGGTAATATGGGTTGCTTTCATGTCCGAACCGCTCACCTCATGACCACTGAAACGCATGTATTTTGCCAATCCCGATATACCGATACCGCCGATGCCAATAAAGTGAATTTTCATTGCGTGATCTCCTTTTTAAAATAGCTGATATAAAATTTCCCTCCGTTTTGGGTCGCATTCATATCGACGTACTCATCGATAAAATCATCAAACGGAATTTTGGCATCACACGCCGCACGGTGAACGCTCATCGCCACACTGAACGGCTCATCGTTGCTAATCCCACCAATCACCTCAAAGAGTGCGCTCGCATCATGGA
>JACXUF010000113.1 GCA_014764105.1 Sulfuricurvum sp.
AAGGTCAGTAATTAAATCTAACATTCACATGCCATATCAGAGACTTTGAAACCCTCTGAAATTTGACGATGAGTGAGGAAAAACTCATCGACTACAGCACGAAAGTGTACAGGGTCTTCGATACGGTTCACCTGATCACGAAGCGCCGATGCACCCTCATACCCTTTTGAATACGTATGAACATGTTTACGAAATGTCACAACACCTCGTGCTCCGTAAAAACGGACCATACCGTCCAAATGCTCCATAATAATTGCATGCTTTATGAGGGGATCAACAGTTGCGCTTCCAGTTTTAAGTTGATGAAAAATCCACGGAGCACCAACCGCCCCACGACCGATCATAACCCCATCTGCTTTGGTATGCTTTAAAACCCATTGCGCTTTCTCGAACGAATCGATATCCCCGTTGGCAATTACGGGGATATCGATAGAGGCCTTAATCTCACCGATCGCGTCGTAATCGACGGGAGCTTTAAATTTACCGACTCGAGTACGTCCGTGAACCGCGAGGAAATCTGCACCGCACGATTCTACAAGTTTAGCAATTTCCACATGGTTTTTCGACTCAAATCCAAGACGTATTTTGACACTAAGTGTCGATTTGCTCGATGTTTTTTTGATCGACTCGATAATACGTGCCATACGGGGCAAATCGCTTAGCAATGCACTTCCTGAGCCGTGACAAACGATTTTCGGTACCGGACATCCACAGTTTAGGTCGATAATGTCGATATCATCCACGGTGTTAAGTACCTCTACCGCACGTCGCACAATATCCTCTTCTGCTCCGGCAATTTGAACCGAATAGGGATCTTCATTGGGACTCCGCTCGAGCATTTTGAGGGTTTTTGCCGATCCGTATGCAAGGGCATTGGAGCTGAGCATCTCGCTCACTGTCAAATCGGCACCAAATTTTTTGACCACGCTACGAAACGGCAAATCGGTATATCCGGCTAATGGAGCCAATGCGTAGATAGGGGTAGAAAAATTAAGTTTGGGAGTCATACAAATTACCTTGGAAATGGTACGGCGAATGAATCGCCATGTGTTAACAGCTGCGGTTGAAAAAAATGGCGATATCGTAGTGTTTGTTCGCTTTTTTCAAATCTCGATACGCTTTGAAAATCAGATAATCATTGTTAGAAGTACTGTTTAAAATCTCATTTGCTGTATCGATCATTTGAAGATCGTACAACGTGTAAAGATACCCTTCCATAGCATCGTCATTGTTTTCGCTCAACATTTCAAAAAGACGAATACGTTGCTCAGGGAGCATATTTTTTGACATCGCTTCAGATAGATCGATCCAATCTTTGGTCTCAAGTTTCAACCCAGAGAAAATCAAGACCAATTCCTCGTTGCTAATTTGAATGCCGTTTTCACTCGCATTGATCCGTTGAACAAAACCGATCAACGATGTTTTAGTGAAGAGGTGTTTGAACTTCATAACTGATCCGACCGAAGCGGTTTTAACATACGATTCATAAGCTTTAGTGCAAACGATTTCACCGTAGCTCTCCGGTCGAGATAGAATACTATCTGCATCTATCTCACCACGTTCAAAACGGTTTAGGTTATTTTGAATCGCAATCGAAGATGTTGGAGGCAAATGAAATTTTTTGATATCCACATTTTTCTTCTCTTTGACATCCCGCATCAATTGAAGCACTTCGTCGATCTTTTGATTACCTATTGAACGAAGAGTTTCATAAGGCATGATCATCGAGTTATCAATCAATTTCCCCATCAGTTTGTACGCATCACTTTTATAAACATAGTTGCGCTCACTCACACCAAGCAACGAATCGCGCAATGCGTCAACCATTTTTTCGTGATCTTTACCCAAACGGCGCAGTTTATAATTTCCGACAAGTGTATAGACACCCATGTGAATCAAACTCGCCAAATACATGATAACGAGTGGTACCACTACCCAAAAAGCGATCGGAAGATTTGGAAAATGGATCCCTAATAAATAAAATGAAATCGTTCCGTTATCAATCGAATAGACCGCCATAGCGACTAAAATCATCAAGATAAAAGATGCGATAGTGTAGCGTTTTAGTTGCATTTTCTCTCCCCGCTTTAGAGTTTATTTTTTTTCGACAATCGGTCGGCATACGATACAATATTTCGCATGCGGTTTCACTTTTAAGCGCTGAAAACCGATATCATCTTCACACATTTCACAAATACCGTATTGTTTTGTTTTGATTTTTTCCAATGCCATCTCAATCTCTTCGAGTTCTTGCATTTGCTGAGATCCGATTGCATTCTCTACCAAATTGTCATTACTTACAGAAGCATAGTCACCCTCATCATTGAGCTCCATCTCACTCAACTGATTCATTTCACTCTCAACGCCAGTTAGATTTTTGATAATCTGAGCTTTTCGTGTCAACAATATTTCCTCGAAATACTGCAACTCATGGTCTCTCATCGATACTCCTCATTTGTGATACGGATGGTTTACTGCCAACGAATATGCACGGTAAATCTGCTCCAATAAAACAGCTTTGGCGATTTTGTGACTCATCGTCATCTCAGAGAGACTAATGGCCATATCACACTGTTCTACAAAGCTTTTTTCAAAGCCGTATGCCCCACCAATAAAAAATTGCACGGAGATTTTATCACTTATAAGCTTACTAAATGCAAAGCTATCCAGTTTCTTCCCCTCCGGATGCAATGCAATCGAGTAATTTTTACCCAACATTGGAGATAATAATTTTGAATACGCTGCTTGAGAGGCTTCAGGACTAATCGTGTGCGCTTTAACTACCTCTTTTGGGAATAATTCAACATCATCCACTTTAGCAAAACGGGAGATCATTTTCATCTGCTCTTGATAGAGGGGATCGTAGAGTGAACGCTCTTTTTTCGCAATAGTAACAATTGAAATGTTCATAACAGTCCAGATCCAATAACACGATAGGTGACATGCTGAAAAAAATCATCCAGCTTTACCCCACCGATCGCAGCAACAGGGTGTTTTGAGTGCGCAGCAATGGCATCTAGCGACTCACCCAATACTGTAGCATCCGATTTTGTATCGGTGGAGCGATAGGCTCCCAAACCAACATAGTTGATATCCAACGTATTGGCGATCTCAATCTCCTGTACACTGTGGGTTGAGAGTCCGATGATTTTATCCTCTCCGATCGCCATTTTGAGAATTTTTATCGCACGGGACGGAACTGGATCGATCGCATAAAGATCCTCTTGACCAATGTGGATGCCGTCACAAAAAGCGGAAAGTTCATAATGGTCATTAACGATCAAAAATCGGTCCCAAAGCTTACGCAAAGCGATCAAATCGGCTTTGATAGAGGCGATATCGCCGTGTTTGTTGCGGTATTGAAGCACTTCGGCATCTAGCGATGAGGCACGAGCGACAAAAGTCCTAAGATCACCCCCACTTTTTCGGATCGTATCAACATCGCAAAGGGCATAAAGTTTTGTCATTGAGGAAGAAGCAATCTAAGTATGTCACTGAGGGTCTCTTTGAGTTCGCTCCGCTCCACGATCATATCGATAGAACCTTTTTCAAGCAAGAACTCGGCACGCTGGAACCCTTCGGGTAAATCGCTACCGATGGTTTGTTTGATAACACGCTGACCAGCAAATCCGACCAAAGCCCCCGGCTCGGCAATGATGATATCCCCCAATGTTGCGAAAGAGGCACTTACACCCCCCATGGTTGGATCGGTCAAAATGGAGATATATGGGAGCTTTGCATCAGAGAGTTTTGCTAAAGCCGCAGAGGTTTTGGACATTTGCATCAAAGAAAACGTACTCTCTTGCATCCGTGCACCACCACTGGCACTAACAATAATCAACCCTTGACGCTTTTCAATGGCACGATTAACCGCACGTACGATTTTTTCCCCCTCAACCGATCCCAATGATCCCCCCATAAAGTTGAAATCAAATACAACCAGTTGTGCAGGGACATTGTTAATTGTACACTCATTCGGAGGTGATGTCCGCATTTAGGACAAACATGGTTTTGCTTTTCAATCTCTTTATAGTACATCAACGACTGACACGAGGGGCATTTTACCCAGTGAGACGGAGCCTCGCTTTTAGTGGGTTGTTTTTTCTTTTCGGAGTCCCCGAACAGGTTAAATAGACTCAAAAATACTCCTTTTCTACAATCAAACGTATCTGCTCAAAAAGTGTTTTATCCGCACATATCAAGATATATCGATCATCATTAAACACATGAAGATGTTTACTAAGATATAGCCCTGCTTGGATATCGTAAGACCGCATTGTACCCAAAAATAGCACATATTTCACATAAGGGGCATACGCCAGTGAGAGAGCCAGTGCTCCAGGGGATCTGAATTTGAGTTTGTGTGCCATCAGCTTTTGGACTAATTCAGGGTGCTCTGGCGCTTTTTCAAAAAGACCTATTTTTGCCGATCTATTGGTGATAATAGTCTCTTTAACATTGCTCTCTGTAAGGGAAGTGCGGTAATATTCATTTTCCGTTCGGACAAACAAATCTCCGTTGGCAAGATTGCAGACTAAGGCTTCAGTTGTTGCACCATCAACAATACGGGCAATAGAGATACCATAGTAGGGAAGACGAGAAATAAAATTGTCGCTTCCATCAATCGGATCTAGATAGATATTGGTGGTCGATTGTGGAGACATCCACCCACTCTCTTCGGAAAAAACCGACCCGAATGGGGAGAGACGTTTAAAACAGATTGCTTCGGCTTTGAGATCAATACCGCTGCTGAAATCTCCCCCAAACCCTTGCTCATGTATCTCAAATAAGCTATTGCTCCCCCCTTTGATCAAAGAGGCAATCTCTTGGCATGAGAGAATCGATGCTTGGATAAACCGATTCATGTTAATCGATTCAAATTGTTTAAAGT
>JACXUF010000114.1 GCA_014764105.1 Sulfuricurvum sp.
GGTTTTTCTCTTCTGTCGCAGCTTGAACTACCCTCTTGCTATCAACCATCTCTTTTCTAGTGAGTGGTGTATGTTTTTCTCTTTTTGCTCATTTGCTCTCCTGTTTGCTTTATGGTTTCATATTCTAATATTAGGAATAAAAATTTATTCTGATTTGGTGTTTTTTTGTGGGGACATTATAGTTCGATGAGTGTCATCCATGGAACACCACTATAGTGTGGTTTCCAGCCTGTAATCGGGACAATGATTCTCAAATTAAGACGTCTGGCATTATTGTGGCTAACCACAACACATGGACGAGTTTTTCCAATTTCATTTCCGATCACATGGTCGAGATTGATTTTCCAGATTTCACCTTGATTAATCATAAGTGTCTCCAGCAAAACCGCTCCACTCTTTCAGCTCATCGTCAGACTCATTTTCAGAAGCCATCATCTCAGCCGCTTTTTTCCAACGCTCTGCCTCAATTTTTTGTATGTGCTCTTTTATAGAGTCGAGAACAAAAGTGGTCATGTTGACTTTTAATTCCCGAGCAAGGGTTTCAACCTCTTGCTTGATTTCTACAGGAAAGAGCATTGTTGTTTTTACAGTATTGCCTGAAAGCATCTTCTCTCTTTGTGTTATATACAGCTATTCTTAGCTAGTAATTAATCGTATTATTTTTCAGATGTTAGCCCCCGCTCCGTAAACACTCGCCGCTCGGGGCGGGGATATAAGGAGCATCAGCTTTGCATTTAATACAACTCTTGTGTCTGTTAAAGATGCAAGTGAGGTTGAGGAAGAATTTACAGAAAATTTTTGACGCTATCAGATGGTTCAGTTCAAAATCGAATATGTATCAGCTATTTACATTGTTTATTTGATTACAATATGCCTGACAAAATATAGTAGGGTTCATTATGGGCAAATTACTCTCAATGATCAACTGGCGTCGATGCATATACATGGAGAGTGCGGAGATGATCGATTCGTTTGGTTGGAAACATTGGAAAAGTATTACCCAACCGACCGATTATGCAAATCTTCAGATCGAAATTGTCGATGTGTGGCATTTTGTGATGAGTTTGGTTCTCGAAGGCGGAATTTACCGTGAAAATGAAACCCATGAACAGATGGCAACGTGGATGATGGCGACCGAGGGGTATAAGCTGCTTTCCTCGACTACAACACCCGTTTTTGCTTCGGATGAGGCTTTGATGCTCAAAATTGAGACAATCATGCGTCGTTCGCTCGAACCGGCGGTTAATGGTGATTTGGAAAAAATGGTGGATGACTTCTTCCGTCTTTCGGTGATGGGTGCTTTGAACCTCGATGAGTTGTATCGCTTGTACGTCGGGAAAAATATCCTCAACCAATTCCGTCAGGATCATGGCTACAAAGAGGGGAGTTATATTAAAATTTGGAACGGTATGGAAGATAATGCGGTGATGAAAAGGGGGTGGGAAGAGAATCCGGATATGAGCCCAAAAGAGCTTTATGAGGAGCTTAGCAAAGCTTACCCTGTATAAATATCTTTGTATTCCCCTTTCCAACGTTTATGACACCAAAACCAAAGTTTCGGGTGCTCTTGGATGAGCTTCTCTAGGGTACGAACCTGTTGGGTTGTTGCTTCAAGTATTGACGCATCATCACTGTTTTCTAACACGATAGGGTTCTCAAAGGTGATGGTGTAGTGATTATCATCTTCGGTTGTGATATACACCCCAATGATCGGCGTGTGAAATTTACTTGCCAAATGGGCGGCCGTCGAAAAGTGATAGGTTGGATGGTTGAAAAAATCGACTTTAACTCCGTATTTTGCGTTGCTCGCTTGATCGATCATAATCAATGTTGAGCCGTTTTTCTTCAACGTTTTTGCAATATGTTTCAAAGCACCGTTTTTTTCAGCTAATTCCATACGGTGCCGTGAACGTGCCTCATGAAGATACGGGTCGAATTCAGAGCGTTTAAACCCTCTGTAGATCGAAGCAATTGGTGTGATTAATGAAGAGATTGCCGCTCCTGCCAATTCCCAATTCCCAAAATGGGCAGAGACGAAAATGATCCCTTTTCCTTCGGCTAATAGCGTATCAACACACTCTCGATTGTTAAAAGTGACCATTGATGCGATTTGCTCAGGGCTATTACGCCGATTTTCCATCGTTTGGAGTAAATTGAGGGCAAGATTGCGGTAGCAGTAGCGTTCAATTTCTTGTCGTTCTTGAGAATTTAGCGTTTGATCGAAAGCAAAAGTCAAATTTTGCCGAATCACACGGTTGCGTTTCAGAGCAAATAGGTGAGCTGCATCGGCTAGAGCAAGAAACAGCTTTTTGCGCCATGATCTGGGTAAACTCATTAAAAAAGCGTCAATCATAAGAAAAAAACGGTAGAGAATCACAATAAAAGTTCCTTGGCTTTTTGGATTACATTCTGCGGATCAATTTGTTTAATAGAAAAATCGTTGCGGTTGATATTGAGGATATTGACAGAGGATGGGGATTTGATCCCTATATTGATAGCTGTCGGGAAAATCATCCGCTCATTCGTGGGACCAAAAAGGGTGATAGAGGCTCTATTCATCGCCCACCCCATGTGGGTCGGTCCTGTATCGTTGCCGATGATCAGGTCACAATGCCCGATAAAGTTCACCAGTTCACCCAAAGACATTTTAGGGGCGATATGAGTGTTTGCAGAGCGTTGGGCGATCCATTGTGCATCACGATATTCGCTCTCATTTCCCCAAATAAGATGGCACGGATAGGGGAGGGTATCACAGATGGTTGCAAAGTGCTCTTTTGGATAACATTTACTGGGCCATGAAGCTCCAATGACACATGCAATGTTTTTGACTCCGGTTAGTTCAAGCGGTTTGTTGGCCAACGAAAAGAGAGGCGCTTTATGGATAATATCATTTTTATCATAGGGGATATTTAATGCTTCGGTGATAACCAAGACATTGCGTTTGATGACGTTCATCTCATACGCAATTGCCGATGTTGTCTCATAGAACCACGCTGCAACCGATTCTCTAGCACTTTGACGATCAAACCCGTGTACCGCTCCTTTCAAAAAAAAGGTTACGATGGCCGATTTCAATAACCCTTGCGCATCGATAATCTGATCGTACTTGGGGCGAGAGCGGAGATTTTGAATAGTTTGTTTCAGTAATGAAAGACTTTTGGTTGTTTTGATTTTTTTGAGAGGAACGGCGATCACCTCATGGATCAGTGGATGGTTGGAGAGTAGTGGTGCAAACGCCTCTTCGACATACCAATCGATCAATGCGTTTGGATAGTGTTTGTGGATGATTTGGAGGACTATAGCCGTATTGACGATGTCTCCCAACGCACTGAGACGTACAATGGCGATTCTACTTTTTTGCGATTTCATAAGCGTAACTATAGCGCAACTAAGCTACAATCCACCTCAATGTAGAGTGTATCCAAAAGGGGAGAAAATGGTTGTCCAAGAGATTCAGCAGTATTCCGAAATCCGCCCGAAAGCACGTGCCTATTTTTGTTACCTTTTCCAAAAAAATCTCCCCAACCATCTCCCCTCGGTATCAGTTGAAACCATAACAGCCCGCCTTTTGAAAATTCGAGGGGATTTAAAAGGGCTTGAAGCAGCCTACCTTCTCGATGCCAAAGGGGTTCAAGTAACTCCGACCTATCTAAAAAGTGGGAAAAAAGAGGAAGATGTTGGGGGTAATCGCTCTACCCGTGCCTATTATTATCGGGCGATGAAAGAGCGTCGATGTACGATTACAGATCCTTACCCATCTTTGCTTAATGATGAGTTGACGGTTACCGCATCGGAGCCAATTTTCGACGAACACGGTGAGATTGTCTATGTCGCCTGTATCGATTTACCTTTGACGGAAGTACTTAGAATTGCCCATCCGTTAGCCTCTGAGACGGCAGCGGGGCGGTTTTTCAAAATCATATATGCAGTTTTTTCGGTGGCGTTGGCATTTGTCGCATTGCTCCTTTTTGTCAAAGGGATTGAGAGTTTTTTAGCTTATGGACTAGGACATTATGAGCGGATCGAAATCAAAGATATTTTTGAAGCGACGATTCTTTTGACCCTCTCTTTGGCGACGTTCGACTTGGTGAAAACCCTCTTTGAAGAAGAGGTATTGGGTCGGAATAAAAAAGATCCTACCTCGGATATCCATAAAACGATGGTGCGGTTTTTAGGCTCAATTATTATCGCCCTCTCGATCGAAGCGCTGATGCTGGTCTTTAAATTTGCGATGACGGCACCGGAGATGCTACTCAATGCGATCTATATTATCGGCGGAGTATCGGTACTGCTTGTGAGTCTCGCTGTATACATCCGTTTTACACACGATAAGGAACGATTATGATAGCCATGGTAGATTATCACATGGGGAACTTGGCGAGTGTTAAAAATGCGTTTGACCTTTTAGGGGAGCATGTTATCATTGAATCAGATCCCGAAAAATTAAAAAATTATGATCGTATCATTCTTCCGGGAGTTGGTGCTTTTGGTGATGCGATGAAACACTTGAAGCAGCAGGGGATGGATGAAGCTATCAAAGAGTTTGCCCAAAGCGGAAAATATCTCCTCGGTATTTGTCTAGGGATGCAGCTGTTGTTTGAATCGAGTGAAGAGTTTGGGCTTACCGAAGGGCTTGGACTGATCAAAGGGCGTGTGGTTGCGTTTGATTCGAGCCGTTTTCACG
>JACXUF010000115.1 GCA_014764105.1 Sulfuricurvum sp.
ACTCGATTGCTCAAGAATATTGTCCAAATAGTTATCATATCGAAAGTGAAGAGGATTTGAAAAAAGAGTGGTTCGATCAGAAAGAATTTTGTGGAATTAGTGCTGGAGCTTCCACTCCTGATTGGATTATCGACGAAGTGATTGCCAAAATAAACAAGCTTAAAACCCCATAAATCACTTCCATATAAACCTAAATCAAGCATTTTTTTGCTATAATCAGCCAATTTTTAGTTACAAGGGAATAGGTATGGCTTTCGATAACGAATCGTTCGAAGAAGAAAATTTTGCTGCAATGTTAGAGGCATCTTTCAAAGAGCAAGAATCTACACGAATAGCAGAGGGTGAAGTAGTAGAGATTCAAGAGGGAGAGAACCGCGCGTTGGTAGGTGTCGGCGAGAAACTCGAGGGGATCCTTTCGCTCGATGAAATTCGTGATGCAAGTGGCAAACTTTTGTTCAATGTCGGCGATAAAATTACGGTAATGGTTATGGGACACTACAATGAGCGCCCTAAAATTTCGTACAAAAAAGTACTAGAGCAAGAGAAAACATTGGCGTTTATTAATGCTCACAAAGACGATTTTGAGTCGGTTGTGATTGAAGCATTGGTAACCAAGAAAAACAAAGGGGGATACCTTTTGGAAGCGGATGATGTTCACTTCTTCCTCCCACGTTCACATGCGGCGTTCAAAGAGACTGATCAAGTAGTGGGTAAAACGATCAAAGCAAAAGTGATCAAAGTTGACCCCGCTGAAGCTTCAATTGTCGTATCACGCCGCAAATTGTTCAACGATGAACGTAAACGTAATAAAGAGGTGATTGATGCGTTGATGGCAGAGGATAAAATCCAAGGTACCGTCAAAAAGATCACCAGTTACGGTATGTTCGTCGATGTCGGCGGAATCGACGGATTGGTTCACTACAATGAAATCAGCTACAAAGGACCGGTAAATCCATCTAAATTGTACAAAGAGGGTGATGTTGTCAATGTCAAAGCGATCGCGTACGACAAAGATAAACGTCATTTGTCTCTCTCGATCAAAGCGGTTCAAACCGATCCGTGGCAAGAGGTTGAAGAGGCGTTGGAAGAGGGTGATATCATCACCGTTACTGTCAGCAATATCGAACCATACGGTGTGTTTGTTGACCTTGGTAATGATATTGAAGGTTTCTTGCACATCTCCGAAATCACTTGGGATAAAAACATCAAGCACCCTAAAGACTACCTTACTGTCGGTCAAGTGATCGACGTTGAAGTGATCGAAATCAACTCTAAAACACACAAATTGCGTGTCTCTTACAAACGTCTCCAACCGAAACCGTTTGAAGAGTTTATGAAAAAATTCAAAGAGGGTGATAATGTCAAAGGAACCGTTACCTCTTTGACCGATTTTGGTGCATTCGTCAAAGTCGGTGGAGTAGAGGGATTGTTGCACAATCAAGATCTTTCTTGGGATAAAAACATCAAATGCAAAGATACCCTAAAAGTAGGTGACGAGATAGAAGTTAAAATTGCGAAAATCAATGCCAATGATGAAAAAATCTCATTGAACCGCAAATCACTCGAAGAGTCTCCGATCGACCAATTTGCTACAAATCATAAAATGAACGAACTGGTCAAAGCGACTGTTCGTGATGTAAAAGATTTCGGTGTATTTGTATCACTCGAAGGTGGCGTAGACGCTCTTATCCGTAACGAAGATCTCTACCCATTGGTTCCAGAAGAGCTTCAAATTGGTCAAACGATCGAAGCGGCAATTTTGGTTATAGATCCTAAGCGTGACCGTATCCGCCTTTCGGTCAAAAAATTGGAGCGTATCAAAGATCAAAAAATGCTCGATGAGATCAACGATAACGGTTCACACAGTCTTGGTGATTTGATCAAAGATCAATTAAAACAATAGACGATGCGACGGCGCGCTGCTTATTGGCTGGTTCCCATTATAGCCATAGGTGTAGCCGTTTTTATTATCTATTTTCTGATTCAAATCAACCCCTCTACCCCTCGAATTAAAATGTCTGATGTTGATGATGTTCTCCCTCCCAATAAGGGGGATGGCGAAAAAGGTTGGATGGATAAATTCGCAGGTGACGGTGAGAAAGGGTATTTTTACCCTGTTAATGAACTCTATTTGAATCTCGACACAGATAATGAAGAACGTGCAGAAGGGTACTAACAATCTTTTTGCATACTCTTTAAAAATTAAAATCATATCTCTTGTAACAAAACTAAAAACCTACCAAAATACGGCGATCTCTCGCCGAAAACAGAGGAAATGTAATGGATAAATATAAAATTGTTGTATGTGATCATATTCACGAAGCTGGACTTGACCTTCTTCGCCGTGACGATCAAATTGAGATGATTTTTGCTGCCGATATGGATAAAACAGCCCTTTTGGATGTTGTTGCAACTGCAGATGTGGCAATTACTCGTAGCTCTACCGACGTTGACGATAAATTCATTAATGCTGTTAAAGGTAAAATGAAAGCGATTGTTCGTGCCGGTGTTGGTGTCGATAACGTCGATATTCCTGGGTGTTCGAAAGAGGGGATAATTGTTATGAATGTCCCTACCGCTAACACCATCGCGGCAGTTGAACTCACGATGACCCATATGCTCTCTTGTATGCGTATGTTCCCGTACTCTCACGACCATTTGAAAAACCAACGTATTTGGAAGCGTGAAAAATGGTACGGATATGAGCTCAAAGGGAAAAAACTGGGAATCATTGGTTTTGGTAATATCGGTAGCCGTGTCGGTATCCGCTCAAAAGCGTTTGAGATGGATGTTATCGCGTATGACCCGTATATCCATCCGTCCAAAGCGACCGATGTGGGTGTCAAATATACCACCAATTTCGACGATATTTTAGCGTGTGACATCATCACGATCCATACCCCTAAAAACAAAGAGACGATAGGAATGATCGGTGCGGATGAGATCGCAAAAATGAAAGATGGTGTTGTCCTCATCAATTGTGCACGTGGCGGTTTGTACGATGAAGATGCACTCTATGAGGGTCTTAAATCGGGGAAAATCCGTTTTGCGGGTATCGATGTGTTCAACAAAGAGCCGGCCACCGATAACAAATTGCTAGATTTGGACAACGTAACCGTCTCTCCTCATTTGGGTGCCAATACGTTTGAATCTCAATATAACATCGCTGTTGAAGCGGCGCAACAAGCGATCGAAGCAGCAAAAGGGATCGCCTATCCTCATGCAATGAATCTCCCTATCGATGAGACTAAAATCCCTCCATTTGTTAAACCGTTTTTGGAAATGGTCCAAAAAATCGGTTTCTTGAGTGCTCAAATCAACAAAGCACCAATCGTATCGATCAAGCTTAGTGGTCGTGGTGACATCGCCGAGTATCTTCCATCGCTTGCAACCTTTGCAACGGTGGGTGCGATGGCTGAGATGTCAGGTGAGACAATCAACTATGTTAATGCCGATTTCGTCGCTAAAGAGCGCGGTATCAAAGTCGAAACCGAAGCACTTCCAGCAAGCAGTGTTTATAAAAATCTTGTAACCGTCAAATTGACAACAGATAAAGACGTTATCGAGATCAGTGCTACTATGTTTGGTGATGATGTTCAACGTATCGTTGATATCAACGGTTTTGGTGTTGATGTTGAACCGACTGGAAACTTGATCCTCTTCAAAAATACCGATGTTCCGGGTGTTATCGGACAAGTGGGAACTCTTCTTGGTGCCCATAACGTTAACATCGCCGATTTTCGTCTTGGACGTAACAAAAGCGGTGAAGCGTTGGCGGTTATCATCGTTGATTCAGCGGTGAGTGATAAAACTATCAAAGAGCTTTCAGCTCTTAATGCGTGCATCAGCGTCTCTTACGCTCGCATCTAAATTCTTCTTTCGCTATTCCCGCATAGGCGGGAATATAACTCCATCTTCGAAGTCACCGAATTTCT
>JACXUF010000116.1 GCA_014764105.1 Sulfuricurvum sp.
GGGGCAACCATATCGGTTAAGAGTTTTTTACCTATTCGATACACCCCTCTTTGGCGATAAAGGTCACTTTCTTTGTAATGTTCATCTATTCATTCCTTATTTTTTGAGTTTAACTTGTTCGAGTTCCCAGTATTCCATCTCAAACATTTGAGCTAAGGTGAGTGATCCCCATCCGCCGAGCTGCTCGGCCGAGAGGATAGCGGTAATCGTGTGTTTGACGATGTCGCCGATGATGCGGGACTCTTTTTCATCTTTTCCCAGTACGACGATTCCGATGCCTTTGATCACCGCATAACGGGGGGCAAGATCGAGGCAGATATGTTCGTGCGAAGCGTTAGCCTTAAAATAGTGTTCGTAATCTGAAGCAAATTGCTCAATCCCCTTTGCAATATTGCCGTCAATGATGGCTGGAAAAGGTTTGATCCAGATTACGTGCTCGGGAGTTAATCCCCCTTTTTTAACCAGCGTTTCGAGATTGGGGAGGATACTAAAGAGTTGAGCGCGTGGCGAATCTATCAGCAAAGGAAAGAGATTGCACCCACGCAGCTTTGCCGCTTCGATTCCTACCGCTTCGGCAAGTGATTTGTCCTCTTTTCCCTCACAATCACCGCAGGCGAGGGTGACGTGTTCTGCAAGATGCGTTTCGGCGACGGTGACGATCTCAATCATTTTTTCATAAGAGTGCTTGGCATCATTGTTAAACGTAAAGACACCGTGGTGCATCAAAACTATCCCCACAAAGTGATCCCAGTCGATGGAGCGGGTGATTTCATAGATATGTTTGGCAAGTTCAAATCCGGGCTTCACATAATCGACGATGAGCATATTATCACCGTAGAGCTTTTGAATCAGCGCTTTTCCATTGGGGGTATTGGTGAGAGTGACGACGGCATCGGCATGGGTATGATCGACGAATGCGAAAGGGATGATGGCATGGAGAATCGCTTCGATCGATGGGTTGGGGAAGCTTTGATCGCTCATTGCAGCACGCTGTTCAGCTACCATTTGGGTATCGCTGAGGCTCTCTCGTGTCGCCATTTTCAAAAGAACATCGAGGTTTACAGGAGAAAATCCCCCTTTTTCGATCGTATCGAGATTCCAGCCGCTCCCCTTGATGTAGAGGGTGTTGTCGATTTTGACCGATGTGTTTCCGCCGCCGTGGAGAACTAAGCTTTTTTCCCGACCCAATAGTTGTGAGGTATAGACTCTCATCCCCAGCGGGTCATTTTTATATTGTGCGGCGATCCCATCGTCAAATAGGCTTTTCATAATTTGAGTTCCTTGTATTAGTGGGCAAATTATAGCGATGAGGGGATAAAATATGCTAATATTGCTCCCAATAAAGATAAAAATCAAGGATTCTCATGCCGTTACTTGATAGTTTTTGCGTAGACCACACCATTATGCCTGCTCCGGCGGTTCGTAAAGCCAAAGGGATGAAAACCCCCAAAGGGGATGACATCACTGTATTTGATCTCCGTTTTGTCAAACCCAACGAAAAGACCCTCTCGCCTGAGGGAATTCATACCTTAGAGCACCTTTTTGCTGGATTTATGCGTGACCATCTCAATTCAGAGAGTGCCGAGATTATCGATATCTCTCCGATGGGATGCCGTACCGGATTTTACATGAGCGTTATCGGGACACCGAGCGAAGAGACGGTAGCTGATGCGTGGGAAGCGTCGATGAAAGATATACTTGAAGTGAAAAGCCAAAACGATATCCCTGAACTCAATGTTTACCAATGCGGAACCTACAAAATGCACTCTTTGGAAGATGCAAAAGCAATTGCAGCCGAGGTGCTGCGTAAAGATATTGATATCATGGATAATGAAGCTTTAAAGTTAGATATGTCTAAGGTGAACGGATGATATTGCTTATACCGATGGATGGGGATGATACACAAGAATCTGAAATTACTGGAATATTAAGCGCTTCATTTTGGGCGACGGTCGAGATCGAAGAGGGGCGAGTCGTCGAGATCAATTTTTATCAGGATCGCTCCGAAATCGAGACACCGTGTGATGCTGTGATTGTCACCAACAATTACGAGCCAGTGATGGAATTTCTCGATCGGCAGATGATGGTACTAGTTGCCCATTTTCAAAAGACGATTGATGATATCGTTGAAGCGTATTTGTTTAGGGAATTGCACGACCTCTCGTTATAATTTGTACGCCATCGGAATACATCCAGATTGGCTACGCTAACGCTGTGTTTTGCTCAGCGCAAAGCTCACGCACGCTTACGTGCTTTTTATCACCCAAAGGCAATGAGATGATCACCTCTCTTCTTCATCCCACTCCTCATACGAAAATCATGGTGGTGACGAGTCATTTGGACTCTATGGCGGAGGAGCTGAACCATTTTCTTACCCCCTATGAGGGGCTGATCGATGTTTCCCTTTTTCCGGGGGATCATCAGATCCTAGAAACTTTTCATAAAACGTTTATCATTAAAGATTTTAAATCTCCCGCAGGGGGAGTCCCTCGCGATTATGCGAGTGTAATTGTGCAGGATGTGTTGCACCTGCATGAATCACCCCGCAAATTTTTGGAGTTGATTTACCGTACCCTTCTTAATGCTTCTGAGATCATTATTGTCCAAAAAAAAGGTTCAAAGGTTATTAGTGAAGTTGAAGAGCTTTTAGATCAAACTGAGTTTAGAGCTATTAATACGATGATTGATCTGATCGACGGACATGAAGTAATTGTAGGTAAAAAGATGCATATGTGGGGTAATGGGCTGTGAAAAAATGGGTACAAAGCGACGACGGTAGTTATACCGCCTATTCTCCTGAGTACGATGAGCATTATCACTCCACCAAAGACGGTGCCCTCAACGAATCACTCAAAAAACACATCGAACCCGCTTTTATGTTGCATAAGGGGAAAGATCATCTACGTATCATTGATATCTGTTTTGGACTTGCATTTAATACTCTACTCACGCTCTATTATCGTGATACTTATTGCCCAGATACTACCATCGAAATCTATTCTCCTGAACTTGATGGAGAATTGGTTGCATCTCTTGTAGAGTTTCCATATCCTGACATTTTTGAGCCGTATCGGAATATCATCACCGATATCACAACCCTCGGAGGGTATGAGGATGAACGGACGCAAATCACCGTAGATATTATCGATGCGCGGATGGCGATGCGGGAGTTGGAGGGGGAATGGGATGTGTGTTATCAAGACGCATTTAGCCCCCAAACCAATCCGCTCCTCTGGACAAAAGAGTATTTTGGCGATATTTCGAGATTGATGGGTGGGGATAGTGTTGTAACTACCTATTCGACCGCTTTGGCTACGCGGTTGGCCCTATATGAAAACGGCTTTAACGTCTATCTAAATCGGGGTGAGGGGTATCGTAACGCGACGATCGCTTCAAGGCGGGAATTGATAGAGTACGAGAAGGTCGATATGGAACACAAAATCACTTGCAATCCTGAAGCCAAAAGTCTCAGAGACAAAAGTTTGGGTCTTTGAATCGGTAGTGATCGATGAGGTGGCGAAGGCGATTTTCGTTGAAACGCCAGAAATGTTTGGGGTCAAAATCAGGGTGAGCCAGCATCGCTTCATATAGCTCAGAGTGGCTGATCCCCTTGCGATACGATTCGACCATAATCCGCTCCAAGAGTTCGACCGACTCGGGTGTTGTGTCATCGTCGCTGAGTCTTTTGTTGGGAAAAAACGCATACACCTTCCATATAGAAAGACCAAGTGCGCCAATAAACGCTCCCATCATAATCCACTCAATCGTTTTCATACTTAATACAATGACTGGATATGTTCGATGTCATTCCAGCTCATCCCTTTGGATTTGGAAGCGGTGAGGATATGGTGCATATAGCGGGCAAACATATCGGTTTCGATATTGTATCGATATGCCCTTGGACGATGTGCCCTTCGAACCGATCCCCCATCATCATAGCGGGTTCGATGTGTACTAAACCATTTAGTTTTTCAGTAGCGATGTGTTGCAGCGTCTCAGGAGAGAGCTCAACACTAAATCCATCACTCTCGACACTCACCACCGAGAGACAGGTGCCGTTGATCGCGATGGAGTCGCCGAGTTTTGGTTTGTGCGTGGCTTTGAGGGAGAGATGGTTCCCTCTGAAGCTTTTCACTTGTGCTAACTCCCGAATCAATCCTGTAAACATACTACCTCCTATCTACTCACCAAATGATCTTTTGTGAAACATATTGAGACAATTTTGCCCAATGGGTTGACTCATGGTATCTATTGTGACAAACTATTGTCAAGAATCGGTACGCAAAAGAATTAAAACACTATTTTACCCTCTTCTTGCAAAGAACGGATAATACTTTTGGCTTTGACATGACCATTATAGGCCGCTTTTCGGCACCATTCCAGCGCCGTGTCATTGTTCATTTCGCATCCCAACCCCTGATCGTACATTAGTCCGAGGTTGTATTGTCCCTCAGCGAGATTGGCTTGTGCAGCACGGGAGAAGCAGATAAAGGCTCTGGCGTAGTCTTGGGGGACACCATGACCCTCTTTGTAGAGGACACCGAGGTTGTTGAATGCGTAAGCGTTTCCACGTTTGGCCGCCTCTTCGTACCAGAACGCCGCTTCGGAGAAATTTTGTAGACACCCCAACCCCAGTTCCAGTGAGAGAGCCGCTTCGTATTGTGCTTGTGGAAATTCAAGGATCGCAGCACGAAGGAGCAATTCAAACGCTTTGAATTGATCGTGAGGGACAACGACCCCATCGGCATACATAAGGGCGAGGTTGTAGATCGCCGTTGGCTCATTCAGCTCGGCGGCTTGAACATATAGGTGGTAGGCACGCTCCAGTGAACTTTCAACCCCTAGCCCTTTTTGGTGCATATACCCTAGCGAAGATAGGGCGGTAGAGTTGTTTTGTATGGCCAATTGTTCAAATAGCTCTAACGCTTTTGGATAATTTTGTTGATTGAAAGCATCAAATGCATCCTGAAGCATAGGTGAATATTCCATCTTTTTGGGCAATTATAACCAAGGTGTCTTAACGGCGAACTTTTCGATTTTCCCGCTGTTTTTCTTTCAGCTTATCTACTACACTCTTAAGACGCTCTTTCTCTGCTAAATGGTCATCTCGAATAAGATACTCATCTCCTCCATCGACTGCTGGATCAAACTCTACTGGGGTAGGATCGTAGTTTTTCAAAAGTTCTTCAAGGGTTTGGTTTTGATTCATGTAGCTCTCTTTAGATCGAAAAACTTTCTTTAATTGTAAAATAGTTTTGCTTTGAATTTATTTTTTGTTACATTTGGTATTAATGTTAAATATTTTTCAAGGTGGTGACTGTCCCCATTTATCACAAATGAAAAGTTCGATTGGGTTGATAGTGGTAAGGATTTTGTAGATTATATGTATACTATTTGACATATATATTTTATATGGTGTACAATATGGCATTTATAGGAGGTGTTTTATGCGTAGTGCGAACAAAGTGCAAACAAGTCTTAGACTTGATGAAAATTCACTGATTGAAGCTAAATATATTCTAAGTAAATTGGGGATGAGCTTTACTGAAGCGGTCAATATTTTCACTAGTATGATAGTACAAAATAATGGTTTGCCTTTTGAAGTAAAAATACCGAATAATCAAACTAAAAAAGCGATTGAAGAAGCTCGTAAAGGTATCAACCTTGAAACCGTTACTTTGGAGCAACTTCAAGAAGAGGCTAAGCATTGCTTGCAATAAAAAGAGAGAAATCTTTTTTAAAAGATATGGCAAAAGTAAAAATGAGCGATACGCAATATGCGAAGTATATCTCGTATCTCTCAAAACTTATTCATAAAGAGATTTTGCCTCCCCAGTCATATGATCATCCTTTAAGCGGTGAATGGTCTGATGCAAGAGAGTTTCATATTGGTGGTGATTTGCTAGTGATTTATATGCTTACATTAGATACTTTGATCCCTATCCGTATCGGTTCTCACGCTCAATTATTCAAAAATATGTAGTGAAAAAAATGGAAAAAATGAAAAAATGGGTAGCGTAAAATATAATTTCTGTAAATTC
>JACXUF010000117.1 GCA_014764105.1 Sulfuricurvum sp.
CCCACCGAAGGAGCCGAAATCGCCGCTTCGAGAATCTCTTGTAGCGCTTTTTCTTCGATCGGATCGGGGAGAAAATGGTGTCCCCTCACGTCACGGCGGGAGAAGAGGATCGAATGGAGGATTGTTCGGGCGTGGGCGTCAAAAGCTTTCACATCAGCCTCTGTCGAACAAGGTCGGGATGGCTGCGAAAGAGGGTGTGAAGGTAGGTACCCAGCACATTTCCCTCGCCGTTTTGCCAGCTTCCTGGTTGCCCAGTCCCCGTTTTCGCCCCTTTGAGGATATCGAAGGCACTGCCCTCTTCGAGAGGACGGGTGTAGTGGAACGCATGCCCCCTCACCCCAGCTTCGTTGGTGTAGTATCCCATCCGTTGGAACCGTTTTTCGAGGGTAAAGGAGACCTCCAAAATCCCGCTCATCTCTTTTTCATCGACGCCCTTTCCGAGATAGAGAAGCCCCGCACACTCGGCATAGATTTTTTTTGTTCGGGCATGACGGATCAATGACGCTTTAAACTTGTGGGCTTTTTGGATGGAAGCGTATGCTTTGGGTGTCTCGACATATCCGCCACAGATGTAGATACTGTCACACTCTTCGGGAATGACCTCATCGCATGAGGGGCGGACGATAACAACATCGGCGAATACCTCTTGCAAAAATCGGAGATTATCATGGTACAAAAAGGAGAAATTCTCATCACTCACAACTGCAATCTTTTGACCGCTTTTGGAGAGCACTCTAAACGGATACGAGGTGTTCTCTTGAGCTTCACATCTCCCCAGGGCTATGAGCGATTCAATCTCGATATGTTCGAGCACCGCTTTGGAGAGGGTTTCGAGTTTATCCATCTCATGTAGATCAAGTCCCAGATGGGTATCATGTAGCACCTCAAGACCATCAGGGATCCAACCTAGCACTGCCACGTCCTCAAAATCGCTTTCGATCCGGTTTTTGATCAATTCGTAATGGCTCTGCGAACCCAGACGGTTGAGGATGACCCCTCGGATGGTATTATCTTGTCGGTACCCTTTGAGCCCTCCAAGAACAGCACTTGGGGTGATGTAGCTCCCCTGTGCGTCAAGGATGATGATCGTGGGGACGTTGAGCAGTTTGGAAATGTCGTAAGCGCTACTGCCATACTCCATTCCATCAAAGAACCCCATTACCCCCTCCATGATAGCAACCTCACGGTCGGCATAGTGTCTGTACAGCCATTGTAGCTGCTCTGGGCTCATCATGAAGGCGTCGAGGTTGATGCTTTCGGTGCCACAGATGGCACGGTGAAACTGAGGATCAATGAAATCGGGGCCGATTTTAAACGGTCGGACGGAGTCTTTGAAATGGTAGAGAAGCGCCGAGGTGAGGAGTGTTTTTCCCTGGTTGGACGCAATGGCGCTGATGCAGAGGCTAACCATGCCGCCCCCTTTGTTTTAAGATGATGTAGATGAAAAACGGTCCCCCGATAAACGATGTCACGACCCCGATTGGAACTTCGCTGACCGCTCCGAGATTGCGCGCAATGAGGTCGCAGAAGACCAAGAAGACGCCCCCGTAATAGAATACAGGGAGGATCAGCGCATCGCTACTACGGCGGTAGAGTAGCCGGACGATATGAGGGATCACCAGCCCAACAAATCCAATCGGCCCCACGACGCTGACGCAAACCCCAGCGCTTATCGATACAGCGAGGAGGAGGATCAGGTTGATTTTTTTGATCTCGATCCCTTTGAGAAACGCATTTTCGTACGAGGTGAGCAACAGTTTGAGCTCAGGACGGTAGCGTATAACGACCCACAGTAGCGCTAGCGCCGCTACTGCGACAGGATAGAGGCTCTCCATCCCTACTACGCTCAAGCTTCCCATCGTAAAACGGATGATCGAATAGCTTTGTTCGAGATCACTGAGATAGAAAATCACCATCAGTGTGGCAGAATAGAAAAAGGAGAGAGCAATCCCGATAAGCAGGAGCGAATGGGTCTGGGTCGCTTTGAGGGAGCGTGCAAACAAAAACAGCACTACGACCGTCGAAAACGCCCCGACGAAACTGAAAAAGTACGAGAGGGCCGCCAGCGACGCGGGTAAAAAGACGATTCCTATGGCTGTTGCTAGGGTTGCGCCGTTCGAGACGCCTAGAGTAAAAGGGGTCGTGAGAGCGTTGCGAAACACGGCTTGGAATACCATTCCCCCTAGAGCGAGGATCGCCCCCGTGAAAAATGCGACACCTACCCGTGGCAGGCGTAGCTCCCAGAACAAGAGGTATTCGGTCGCCTCTGGGGTGAAGAGGTTGGCTAGTTTCATCGCTGTTTCGCCCACAAACGGAGCGATGGCAAGGATTATCAGCGACAGAGCGAATATAAGCCGTTTCATCCGTAGTTCACCACAAAATGTCCACCGACCCAGCAGATCGACTCTCCAAAAAGGGAGCGGAAGTGGCTCTCTTCGAAAAAATCGGTTGCCGACCCGTCGAACACAAGCTCCCCCTCCCGCAGATAGAGGATCCGGTACCCCAGACGGTAAGCAAGGTTCAGGTCGTGGGTAATGATGATTTTCCAGCCAAGGTGTTCTTTGAGCATCCCAAAGAGCTTGATTTTTTTGTCGCTATCGAGATTTGCCGTCGGCTCATCGAAAATTGTTAGTCGAGCGTTGTGCAGCAATCCCCCCGCAAATAGCAAAAGCTGGCTTTCGCCACTGCTGAGGCATCGGCATGGGGTGTTTCGGATCCCCGTAATATTGAGCCGTGCCATCACCGTTTCGAGATCGTCAGGGGTCGAACCGTTGAGGAGGGAGAGGTTCAAAAACGCTTCAGCGTCGATATATTCGTCGAAAACATCGAGCCCAGAGGGGACGAAATTGAGCAGTTGCGCACGGCGCCCGGAGCCTAGTGAGGCTAGTTTTTCCCCCTCTACCAGTACCGAGGAGGTTTCGTAGAGCCCAACGAGCGCTTTGGCGAGCGTGGTTTTTCCCGCCCCGTTGGAGCCTAGGATTACGGCGTTTTCGTCATGTACCTCAAACGAAATCCCCTTTAGAAACGGGGTCGAGAGATTATCAACGGAGAGCTTCACGCAAAAACTCTTTGAAATCGTCGATGAAATAAACAATCCGGTCGCTTGGTATCCCCGCATATTCACCCGATTCGACGAAGACCGATTTCGTTCGGGCCGCGTTGATCGGAAGTTTTAGCCATGGAGCCTTGAGCTGCTCCTCGGTGAATTTTTTCTCTTTCATCAGTGGCGCGAGGATGATCACGACGTCGGGGTTGAGAGAGAGTATTTTTTCGAGGGTGATGGCGGGTTGCCCCTTCTGGGTGCTTTGGAATGCATTGACATTCCCGCTAGCTTCGATGATGTCGTCGAAATAGAGGTTTTGCCCCGCCACGAAGATCTCTTTGGAGAGATTGGTGTTGCAGCCGATAGGGATCAGAATCTTTTTCTTGTGTGTGATCCCCTTGAGGCTTTGGAGAGAACGGTCGATTTTTGCCACAAGCTCGGACGCTCTCTCTTTTTTGCCCAGCAACCCCCCTATGCCAAGGAGGCTTTGGCGGATCGAGGCGAGGGTATCGATTTTGACCACCATCGTCGTGATCCCCAGCCGTTTGAGTTTTTCCGCTAGAGGGGCGTTGTTTTCTTGCAAAATCACCAGATCGGGTTTGAGTGATACGATCTTTTCGAGCGAGGGGGTGAAATACCCCCCCACTTTTGGGATCTTTTCCGACTGCGGCGGATAGCGGCAGTAGGTGGTGTTCCCGACGATCTTGTCCCCTTCACCTAGGGCAAAGAGGATTTCGTTGATCGAGGGGCTCAAGGCGACGATACGATCAAACGACCATGCCGAAAGAGCCAAAGAGGCGATACACAGAAATTTCAACAACACGCTTCGACC
>JACXUF010000118.1 GCA_014764105.1 Sulfuricurvum sp.
TCTCCCCGCTTAATTCTCTCCCAAAGCTCAGGATCGCTCCATCCTTGGCGTATTTCATCGCTGAAAACAATCTTTTCCAGATCAATCAACCCCATCTTTTCTGAATAGGCATCAGGTCGAAAACACTGGGCATACCCTGTTTCGGTCTCATGAACAATGATACTAAAAAGACGCACCATCTTCTCTCCATTCACCATCTCGGTAAACCAGTGGAGCTTGTCGATCATCACGAATATCAAACGGCTGAATTGCTCGGCAGAGGGGGAGATGGGAATCTGCACCCAACGGTTGGAGTGGCGTTTCATATCCTCGATGTACTCTTCGTCGTCTCCATCCCAAAGGGCGATGGCGTGATCGAACGCATCGATTAGCTCTTTCATCCCCTGCTTCATAAGACCAAAATCGTACACCATCTGACCGTTATCAAGATAATCTGATTCAAATAGCACTTCGACTTTATACGAGTGCCCGTGCAGCGACGCACGACATCGCTGGGTGGAACACCCTCGTACGACATGGGCACTTTCAAATTTAAAGAGTTTACGGATAATCATCGATTCATTACTTCTTATGCCGCATGACAATCGGTTTGGATAAATTTTAGGTGCAATGAAGATCCACTGAGCTCCAATCCATGTTTCCAACATAATGTACCAGCTTCAATAAAAAACTGATCGAAAAATGTTTTGTCTTTGAGCGGTTTACTCAAAGAAGTACCAAAATCGAGCAAATAGGAGAGATCCGCAACCGCTTTGCTTCCATCGGAAAATTCCAATACGATTTTATAACCTTCGTCTTGTGTCGCTTTTAGTATTTTAATCATTATCCGCTCCTAGAATACAAAATAAAGGTTGCAGTGTGATAGAAAGTTCCCAATCCTACATCAACTCTTCTTTGTGTTCGGCACACCATTAAGCGACAAGTTTCGCCGCTTTATTAAGTAATCTTCCTTGATAAATTTCACCCGTTTCTATCAGGATAAATGCTTCAAACCCCTGATATTCAGCATGAATATGGTGAGGATTATGATCATCATGATACATACGGATAATAATGCAAAAGAAATAAGAGATTATGGGTATATCACACTGCTTTTCGTGAAATAACCCATTTTAGCATAGAATCACTTTGATGTTTATACCCCATGATTTTGATCCCAAATGCGGATATGTAAACGGTCGGAGTAGATAAACCCTCGACGCTTGCACAGCTCAATCACCGCTTCACAATTTGCCTCAATGTGCGCTTTGTCACCCCCAAGCGGCATACAATAGACGGGAGTGCAGGGATAAGGAGCGATAATCGCATCAATCTCCTCTTCCATATGACTCCCCAGCGATGGCTCATCCACGCTGAATTTAAAAAAGCTCTCACGGGCATTGGCGATAATTGTCCCATACACGTCGCTTTTGACACGACGTTCATGTGGCTCGCCGCTGTTGGAGAGTTTGACAGAGAGGGCATAGGTGGCGTTTTTATAAAACGGAAACCTCTCGAAATCGGGGGCAATCGTCGCATTGGTCTCGAATGTCACCCGATGCCCATGGGCAATCAGATACTCGATAAACTCGACAAAAATCGGCTCATTAGCATAGATGAGTGGCTCCCCTCCGGTCAGGACGATATCGACATGAGAAGGAAGCTTGTAGCCATTCATAATCCATATCAGGGTTTGAAGCTCTTCGATCTCCATCCACATCTCACTAAAATGTTTCCGATCGACCGCATAAACGGTATCGCACCCCATCACTTCGGTACCCGAAGGTGCTTTTTCGACACATCCGAACCCTTCGCATTTAAGGTTGCACCCTCCAAAACGGAAAAAAAGCGATGGAGTCCCGACGTATCTCCCCTCCCCCTGAACGGAGTAAAAATGCTCAACTAAATAGAGCATTTTAACTCCGTCGAAAGCGTAGCTTTTTGAGTTTTCAGCTGAGGAAAACCTAGTGTTAACGTAGATGTTTGAACGTGTTCAAGCATCGTCTTACAATGGTCATAAAAATGTTCGACCAAATACAACATCTTTACCCCCCAGTTTCGTAGAACGCACGGTTTGACTGCTCGATCTCTCCCGCGCTCCAGCGATTTTTCTCTGGCTTGGTTCGGATCACCTCTTTGAGCACCAACGCCGCTTCGCGGATATCGCCTCGACGTACTGCATCACGGATTGACATCGCCTCATCAAAATACAAACACGGGATCAGATTGCCCTCAGCGGTGAGCCGGATGCGGTTGCACTTGGTACAAAAATCGTCTTTATGCGGTTCGATGATCCCGAACTCATACCCGTCGCTCAGTTTGTAATAATGAGACGGTGAATGACCGTCAAATCCCTCATCTTCATAAGCATATCGGCTGCCAATGATCCCCAAAAGCTCTGAGCTTTGCATCCCTTTGATATTCACTTCAGCGTGAACATTCTCCATATATTCGATAAAACGGACCGTTATCCCCCGAACTTTGCAGTATTCCAATACATCAAGAATCTCATTATCGTTAAGCCCCTTCATCGGAACCATGTTCGCCTTAACCCGAAATCCTACACGAAGTGCCTCTTCAATCCCCTCTAGTACGTTTGAGAGAACATCTTTTTTGGCAATTTTTTCGGCAACCTTAGGTTTTAGAGAATCGATTGAAACATTGAGTCGACGGAGTCCAGCATCATAGAGTCTCTGCGCGTACCCTTTGAGCAAAAATGCGTTGGTCGTCATCGCCAAATCGATACCACTTTTGTAGTCATGAATCATTTTAATAAAGGTATCAAGATCTTCGCGGAGCAGTGGTTCTCCCCCCGTAATCCGGATTTTTTTGACCCCTTCGTCAATCGCGACTTTGATAAATTCAAACAGCTCTTCAAAACTGAGTAAATTCTCTTTGGGTACCCACGAAAAGGGTTTTTCGGGCATACAATACTGACAGCGAAAATTACACCGCTCCGTTACCGAAACACGCAAATAATCGACAGTTCGCCCATAGCTATCTATTAACACACAAATCCTTGAGACGCTTAAATGTTCGGATAGTATCTAAAAGTTGTTTGGAGTTTTATTTATTGAGAAAATTAAGAGGAAAAATCCCCAAGTTTACGTTTCCACAACAAAGCTGCGATGGCGAATACCAATGTATAGAGCATTACCCATACACCAGTTGTTTCACGTTCCGCTTTTTTACGGTCACCGATATCTTCCATATAGGCAATAACCTCCTCTTGCGCTTTTTGGTTCAAACCGGTACGCGGCATAGAGGTACCTGGTAGCAACACTTGGGGATCGTTGATAAAACTATAAAGGTAGTGTTCACCACGGCTTTTGATATACTGAGACAAATCAGGCGGTGTTGCACCCATGTACGTTTTGATGTTTTCTACTGGAGTAGTCGCCTCAAACCCTGCATATTTCATAGAATGACAACGTCCACATGCCGCTTCAAAGGTGTTTTTATGCGCTTCCGGTCCCGCTTTGGCTTTTGGAGCCAATATTTGGAAGTACGCTACGATATCCATTATCTCTTGAGCAGACATCCAGTTGTACGCCGGCATTGGGAACTGTTTTCCACTCTCTGGAGTGTATTTGTGCTGAAGCTTCATTGCACTAACCGGATCATAGATAAAGTTTGCTAAATAATTTTTATCGTAAATCCACCCCGCACCACTCAAATCTGGTGGAACAACACCATAGCTTGCTGCTGCGTCAGCGTTTGGCATAACTTTCGGGTATCCTGCGGACTCGATCGAGTGACATGCGATACAATTCGCTTCGACAAGGACTTTTCCGTTATCTGGATTTCCTTTGAGTGACGTATCAACGTTTTTCAAATCTTTGAACGAAAAATCTGCCGGAGCAACTTCTGGATGCATCACATGGTGAGCATACGGTTCGATTCCATAATAAGTAATGCCGACAAGAGCAATAATGACGGCTAAAATTTTAAACTCTTTCATTATTTCTCCTTCACTTTTTTGGCTTCTGCTTTGGTGATGAACGGCAATGTGGCGAACAACGTCAAGAATGTCAAAGACGATGCGAAACCTACCCATGCATTTGCACCGGTCGGAGGCAATTTACCGTAAACTGTCAATACGATCAAGTCTACCATCATAAACCAAAACCAGTATTTGAAATACGGACGTTGATTCGCAGGTTTTACCATCGGCGAGCGATCCAACCAAGGCATCAAGAAGAAAATAACGTTGGCAATACCGAATGCGATAAGACCAAGATCTTTACCTGAGATTCCAGCGATTTCAAAGAAAAATCCACGCAATACTTCGTAACTCCACAAGAAATACCACTCAGGATAAATGTGTGCTGGAGTTTTCAATCCGTCCGCTTTGTCGAAGTTGATCGCATCCATCGCAAATCCGTAATGGAAGAAGACCAAATAGAAGAAGAACACCATAAAGAAACCGAGAACAAGGAAGTCTTTTGACAAGAATACCGGCCAAAAAGGGACAACTTTTGACTCTTTTTTGTTTCCTGCTAAATATTTTTCAGCCTCCTCTTCAAAATCGAAAAACTCACCCGCTTCATTGTTAACGTGTGGGAAACGGAGCGCATAAAAGTGAAATACGATCGTACCGATAATCACCAGCGGAATCAGCAAGACGTGAAGCATGAAGAAACGGGTTAATGTTGAATCAGAAACATAGAAGTTACCGCGAATCCAAACAACCAATTCATCACCGATAAATGGGATACCGCCGAAGATTTCAGTAATAACGTACGCCGCCCAATACGACATTTGTCCCCACGGAAGCATATATCCACTGAACCCTTCTGCCGAGAAAAGGACAAACAACAACATACCCGATACCCAAATCATCTCACGCCCTTTTTTGTACGAGCCGTAATAGATACCTGTAAACATGTGGATATAGATAATCAAGAAAACAACCGATGCACCGACCGCATGAATATGACGGAACAACCAGCCGTACGAAACCTCTTGCATAATAGTGTAGTTAACACTGTCAAACGCCAAATTAACGTCTGGTTTGTAATACATCAATAGGAAAATTCCCGAAACGAGCAAAAAGGTGAACAATACGGTCAGTAAAACCCCCATCGCCCACAAAAAGTTGATATTTTTCGGAATCCAATACTCGGTCATCATCACTTTTGCAAAGTTGACGACACCTAAACGTTGGTCAAACCACTCGAGCATCGAGTCTGCTTTTTTAAATTCTGCCATCTCGCCCCCCTTACGCTTTTGCCATCATTGCTTTGTATTCGGGGCCTTCTTCACCAAGCACAAGCGTCACACCGTCAAGTTTGAACGGTGGAATATCGAGCGGTCTTGGAGGAGGACCGAATTTGTTAATCCCAGCATTGGTAAATTCTCCACCGTGACAAGCACATTTAAAATCGTGCTGATCGGCGCGGTATGCTGGGATACAGCCTAGATGTGTACAAAGACCGATCATGACTGAAAAATAGTGATCACCAATTTTGACGCTACGACCGTCCGTCGGTTTCATATCTTCTGTGTACTTGAGGACAAACACCGGTTTTCCCCGCCATACAACAACTTCTAATTTATTGGCCTCTAGACCCGATACGTCTACGGTAGTAAACCCAGCAGACATGACGCTCGGAAGCGGATCCCATGTCTTTTTCATCGCGATGAGAGAGGCAATCCCTCCGACAGCGGCGACGGCACCAAAGGCTTTACCAATAAACCCTCTTCTGCTTTCATCCATCATTATCATCTCACTTAAGTTGGAAATCTAACTTCCTATCATAAGCAAAAAAGGTTTAAGTTTCTATAAACTGAAACTTTTTCTTATGAATTCAATTACTTGGGTGTTACCTTTTTTAATCATTTGATAGTTATTTGATGAAGAATTGCTTATAGCTTGCATAAGATGTTCTTGAGAAAAATGGTCCACTACCGGAATATTCAAAGAGGCAAACAGAGGGATAAAATCTCTCGGATAGTCGCTGCGTTGGAGGTAAATCGGCTTTCCTCCGCTAGAGAGGTTTTGCAATACCGCCATCGGCGATGCACTAATCAAGATCTCACTTTGACAAATCACTTCATTGTATTTTTCATATTCATGAATCTTTGAAAAACTCCCTTTGAGACTGTTTTCATATCCCAAGAAATGGTAAAATCCCATTAAGAGTTCGGCATTCAACGGTGCAAAAACCCCCTGATGTTTCTCCAAATCTTTCTCATAATCATCATCTCCGAAGAAAACTGCCAACGGGATCGTTTTTGCAAAAACTTCAAAATAGCGTTCATTCACGACTACCGCATTACAAATCCCCCCACCCAAGAGATACGGCGAGATCAAAAACTCATTCGGATGTTTTAAATCCGAGGGGTCATCACTAATTCGGATCAACGGGGAAAAATACTCACCCATGTCTTGCAGCATGGTCGAGTTGGCTTCGGCAGAATCAAAAATCATCTTGTCAAAATGGTTGGCGATCTGAGGGATATTGCGGACAACATCGACCCCAACGGAACGTTTAATTCCATATTCTTTCGCTTCGGCAGCAATCCGAAAATCGGAACATAACAACGTAATATCGATCTCTTTTTGGAGCTCATTCACGATCGCAACAGCACGGTGGAAACGATCCAATCCGATACGGTGTCCAGTGTGGACGTAATAAAAATAACGCATTATTTTCCTTTATATTTTAATTTCATTTTTTCTAATTTTTTCGTTAATTTCATCAACTTTATCCTTTTCCATTTTTCCATCTTCATATAACGTTTTGACAAGTTCTTTTTGAAAATCTTTTTGTGCAAATTTGTCCGAAGAAAAA
>JACXUF010000119.1 GCA_014764105.1 Sulfuricurvum sp.
TGATAACATTTGCTACCGAGATTACGTCCAATACTGCCCTCATCTCGGTGATTCTTCCGGTGATTTATGCGTTTAGTATACAGCACCATTTGGATGTTACCCTTTTTATGATGGTGGCGACATTATGCGCGAGCTACGCTTTTATGCTCCCGATTGCTACACCCCCCAATGCGATTGTAATGAGCAGCGGATCGATCCATATCAAACAGATGGCAATGTATGGATTGATACTCAATTTAGTGGGGATTGCGTTGATTGTTTTGTGTGCGACAACTTACTGGGAAATTTTTAAATAGGAGTCAATGATGTTAGTGCATGTTGTGATGTTTCAGTTCAAAGAGGAGGATAAAGAGGTCAATATGGCGCGTGTCAAAACGATGCTCGAAGCGTTGCCTTCCAAAATTGATACTCTTCGCACTATGGAAGTAGGAATCGACATCAGCCGATCTGAGCGATCGTTTGATATGGTTTTAGTCTCTACGTTTGATGATCAAGCAGGTTTGGAAGTTTACACCCCACATAGTGCCCATCAAGAGGTGGTGAGCGTGATCAAAGAGGTAACCACTCTCTCTAAAGTTGTCGACTATATCCAATAGGTTGGTCAAATCACTTGATGAGTATACTCACAATCTTATATTACTAATGTTACCCACTTTACGAGCAAAGCACGTAAAGTGGCAGGGACAAATCTCCCTACAACCCACTAAAGCTTGCCATATATTTCGGATATGGCAGAAAACTCCCCCTTTTGCCCTTGATTTCATCAAGTGTGTAAGGTCAGTTATATTATTTTAGTTTTTCGATCTCTTCGACTTTTTCTTCTATTGTTAAAAGTTCATCTACTTTTGTTTCGTAGAGGAGTTTGGCCTTTTCCAGCTCTTCGGCTAACACGCTAATTCCGATTTTTTCATATTTTTTGGGATCAGAGAGAGAGGCGTTTAGCTCTTCGATCTTGGCTTCGAGAGCTTCGATTTCAGCGGGGAGTTTTTCAAGGGCACGTTGTTCGTTAAAGGTGAGTTTGAGAACTTTTGGCTTTTCGTTTTGCTGAATTATAGTAGCGGTTTGAGATTTGGAGAACTCCGCTTCCATAGCATCCATCTCAAGCAACTCTTTTTCATCTTCGAGGTACTCACTATAAGGTTTGTAGCTCTCTTCGATGGTTCCGTCACCTTTGAAGATGAAGAGTTTTTTGGCGATTTTGTCGACAAAATACCTATCATGGCTCACAAGGATAATCGCTCCGGGGAAGTTTTGGAGCTTTTCTTCGAGGATATTAATGGTCGGAATATCGAGATCATTGGTCGGCTCATCGAGGATGAGACAATCAACTTTTTTGGTAAAGAGTAGGGCTAGGGCTACACGATTTTTCTCGCCGCCGCTTAGAACCCCCACTTTTTTATCGAGAAATTCTCGTGGAAATAGGAAATTTTTGAGATAGCCGTAGACGTGAAAATCGGTACCCATTACATCAACACGGTCTCCTCCATGAGGACAGAAGGTTTCGATGAGGTTGAGATTATCATCGAGCATCTCGCGGTGCTGATCGAAATAGCCGATGGTGAGTTCTCCCATCTTGATGATGCCGCTGGTTGGTTTCAGACGCCCTAGAAGCACCTTGAGGAGAGTTGATTTACCGCTTCCGTTCGGACCGACCACGGCGATGACGTCTTTTTGTAAAATTCGTGTCGAGAAATCTTTAAGGAGGGTTTTATCACCAAGTTTTAGCCCTAGATGTTCGATCTCAAAAAGCATCTTTTGGCGGTTTACCCCTTCGTCACGATTGAAATGTTTCGCTTCGCGTTCCAGCTCCAGTTTCATTTTACGGATTTTGGAGGGGTTGTTTTTAGCCTCTTCGCGTAGTTGCAATACCCGCTGTTTTCGCCCCTCGTTTCGCTTTAGCCGTGCTTTGACCCCGCGTCGGAGCCATTCGTTTTCAGTTTTGAGGAGTTTGAGGAGGTTTTCATGCTGTTGTGCCATCGTCCGCAATAGCTCTTGCTTTTGCTCCAGATAGTTGCTGTATCCGCCGTTGAATTCTCGGAGTGTGCAATCTTCCACTTCGATGGTTTTGGTGGCGATCTGATCGATGAAGTAACGGTCATGCGAGATGAAAAGGAGGGTAAATTTCTCTTTGAGGATCAACTCTTCGAGAAACTCGACCATGTAGACGTCGAGATGGTTGGTTGGCTCATCGAGGAGGAGAATATCGGGTTTGAGGAGGAGCAACGAGGCGAGGGCAACACGGCGTTGCTCCCCTCCGCTTAGGAGATTAACCTTTTTATCCTCGTACTCTTTGAGCATGAAATGGTGCATCACCCGCTCAATTTTATCATCGAGATTCCATGCGTTGTGGTGATCGAGGAAGGTAGTGAGACGTGATTGCTCTTGTAAGAGCGTTTCATTATCATATTGTTCAGCTAAAAGAAGCGAAATTTCATCGAAATGTATTTTCGCCGTCCGTAGTTCTCCCAACCCAGCTTCGATCGCTTCGCGGACGTTATGGTTCGGATCAAAAGCGGGCACTTGGGAGAGCATTTTAATCTCGATTCCTTGTCTAGTGATCCGTTCCCCCTCATCGGCATCGAGAGAACCGTGGATGATTTTCATGAGGGTCGATTTGCCACTGCCGTTTTTTCCGACGATAACGATTCTCTCCCCCTCATCGATATGGAAGTTAATGTTCTCTAAAATTTTTTGTGATTCATAGTGTTTGGATACATTGAGAAGATCGATAAGTGCCATAAATATTAATCCTTAGGGGGAATAATGCAGTAGTTTCGCGATAAATACCATGTCGCAATAGCATAATCGGTATAGGGGATTTCTTGTTGAAAGGGTGGGATAGAGTCGTTTCGGAGTTTGCTTCGGATGATTCCAAAAACGATAAAGCCAAACAATAGAGTTCCGATGGCGATAAACCAGTCACTTTTCCACCACACCAGTATTGCAATAAGGTAATAGCCATAGCTAAGAGCATATCCCATCAAGCGAGCATACAAACGGCACTGTCGTGTCGGTAGCGTCGGTGTAGTATCGATAGAAAACATTAAATGCTCATTATTCATAGAGTAATTATAGCCTATGGGAACTTGCATTGGTTTAATGGGGGGTGAGAATATATTTTGGAAAAAGGAAGTACTAGAGCAGCATGATTGGAAAGTTTCGGGGTAGATGGGATTAGATTTAAATTTTTTTGTTAGACGTTACCCCAAAACTCGATGACGTGGAGCAAGAATACTTGCTCAAAAATTTGTTGGGCAGTATCCCAACGGTTTACTTTGGCATTGAGCATAACGATGAGACAATCATTTCCATCTTTTTTTTGCCCGTGCGATGAGGCAAGGACCTGCTTTTGAGGTATAGCCGGTTTTGACACCGATGGCGTATTCATAGCGGTTGAGAAGGTAGTTATGGGTTTTGGCTACGAATTTACGATTGGTATTGAGTGAATGGTAGATGTGTTGATTCTGTTTTGTGATTTCGTTGAAAAGGGGATTTTGGATAGCGTATTCGGCAAGTTTCAATAGATCGATCGGAGTGGAGTGGTGATTGCCGATATCGAAGCCACACGGGTTGGTGAAAAGGGTGTTATCCATCCCTATCTGCTGTGCTTTTAGATTCATCATCTGAACAAACGTCTCTAAGTCTCCCCCCACTCCTATTGCTATGGCCATTGCTGCATCATTATCGGATTTGATCATGGTGGCTTTAATCAAATCTTCCAGCCAAATTATCTCACCCTCTTTGTAGCCCGCTTTGGTCGGCTCGACACCAATTATTCCAAAAAGAGGTTAATCTCATAGGTATCGGCAAAATAGAGATTGATTTTAGAATAGGAGATGTAGT
>JACXUF010000120.1 GCA_014764105.1 Sulfuricurvum sp.
GGTGAGATTCAGGTAGGTGTGCCGTGTGATTGTGTGGTGTTTAATCCCAAAGAGAGCTTTGAGGTTCCTCATCACCATAGTCTGTATAAACATGAGACGCTCAAAGGGAAAGTGGTGATGGCGATTTGTCGCGGGGAAGTGACGAGGTTCTAGTTTCCGTTTGCGGTGAACTTGTTGAATTATGAATTACACACCCTTTGACACTACAAAGATGCTCTAAGAAGTGATGCTTCCTTGAGCTTTGGGGCAAACGGTGTTGGGATAACTACAGCGATTTTGCGTTCTGAAACTCCGCAATCTCCGCTTCCACCATCGCATCGATCATAATAGTGTAGAGTTTAGTCATCAGATTTGGTGAAACACCAAACTCCAGTGCACGAGCGCGGACACGATCCATCACCGCCTCCATTCTCTCATTGGCTTTGATCTCATTGATAGAGTGTTTAAAATTGGCAGCTTGTTTAACGTAGCCGTTGCGTGCGGCGATTAATTCGACGATTTGATCATCGAGTGTGTCGATATATTGACGAACTTCGGCTAGCGAGTGACACTCTTCTACTTTCATGTAAAATCTCCGTTTTTTATAGGTAATGGTATCTTACCATAGTTTCGAGTTAGAAGATATATCACAAAATTATCACGCAAAATAATATAATAATAACTTATTCCGCATTTTTTGGTATATTTCACTATTTCTTATAAATATTTAAGATTAACACCATTATGATGTTCTCAGCGATAATCAAAAATTCGCAATCGATATTGCATAGAATGGAGGAGAACCCATTATGAACATTTCAAGACGTGACTTGCTTAAATTTGCCGGTCTTAGTGCAGCGGCTGCTGCGGTAACAGGTTGTACAGCGGCTACAGGTGCAGCTCCAAGTGCACAAGGTGGATCAAGCAAAATACTTGGTAAACATCAGGTCGTTATCATTGGTGGGGGTTGGGGCGGTTTGACCGTTGCCAAAGAGCTCAAAAAAATCGATCCTAAATTCGATGTTGTTATTATTGAAAAAAATGACAGCTTTATGTCTTGTCCTTTTTCAAACTGCAACCTTGGCGGACTCAAAGGGGTTAGTCTTTCTACATTGACGCACGATTACTCACAAGCGATTGAAAAACACGGATACGGTATGTTGACTGCGGTTGTTACAGGGATCGATCGTGAAGCAAAAGTGGTTCACACCTCTAAAGGTGGCGTAGGATACGATATCCTCGTATTGGCTCCGGGTATCGAGTATAACTACAAAGGACAATTCCCGACATGGTCTGATGCGAAAATCGCAAAAGCGCGTCGTGTGGCACCAGCTGCATTGATTCCAGGTGGTGAACACGTAGCACTTGATCGTATGGTGAAAAACTTTGAAGGGGGCGATATTGTTATCACGGTTCCAAAGGGCAAATATCGTTGTCCTCCTGCACCATTCGAGCGTGCAAGTATGATCGCTAACTACCTCAAACAAGAAGGGATCGACGGTAAAGTGATCATTTTGAATGAAACAGCTGAAATTGCAAAAGGTGCTGCATTTAAAGAGTCTTGGAAAGATATTAACAACGGTATGGTTGAACATCGTGATAACTGCCGCATCGTCGATGTCGATTTCGACAAAAAAGAGATCACTTACGAGCAAACAACGTATAAAGACAAAGAAGATGTTACTGGAGTTAAAGCAACCCATACAATTAAATACGGTCTCTTCAACTTCATCCCTCACAATATGTCCAATCCGGTAATTGCGATGGCAGGTGTAGCGACAACTCAAGATGGATTCAAAAAAGTTAAAATGGCAACCTCAAAAGAAAAACCAGTTTCGTTTGCAACTGCTACTGATCCTAATGTTTTTGCGGTTGGTGACGTTGTCGGACACGCCATCCCGCCATCAGGACAAACGGCTATCTGGTCAGGTAAAGAGTGTGCGAAAGAGATCGCCCATATTCTTCACGGCAAATCATACAGTGTTGCATCAGCACTACCATATAAAAGTGCAAACGTATGTTACTCTATGGTCAATGGAAATCCTGAAGAAGCTATTATGGTTAACCATGAATTTATGGTTGCAGGTCCGGTTATTGGAAGTAAAGGTCATGTTCCAAAAGGTGACGAAGCGGCTAACAAATTCCGCTCAACCGCTCTTGGCAAAGCGACTCATGATTGGTACAAAGGTGCAATGCGCGATCTGTTCAACTAAGTCGTACTTGTTTCGTCATTCCCGCGAAGGCGGGAATCTAGCTGGATGCCCGTCTACACGGGTATGATGGTTTGATTATCTTTTTTTACCCAAAAATCTGCTAAACTAACCTCTCAAAATCACAATATGGATACACACATGGATAGACGAAATTTTTTAAAAGTGGTAGCTGCTGGCGCAACTGTCGTAGCCGTTAACCCTTCATTGATTCGCGGTACCCTTTATGCCAATGACGGACGTTTGTATAAAACATATGAAAAAACACAATTGGTAGATGCTGCTGGTGCACCGATCAAAGCTTCGGCTCTCTTGAAAGAGACAACCTATATTTTCAATTATCCGTATGCATCCACGCCATGTATGTTGGTAAACTTACCGAAACCGACATCGCAAAATGTAGAATTAAAATCGGACAGTGGAGAAATGTATACATGGAAAAGCGGTGTCGGCAAGGATCGTACCATCGTAGCGTACGTCGCTATATGTACTCACCAAATGACTCACCCGACTCCAAATGACAGTTTTATCACTTATGTCCCAACTGCGGGCAAAACAATGGCATACGAAAAATCTGGGATTATTGTTTGTTCGTCTCATCTTTCCGCATTCGATGCGGGTGCGGGTGCAAAAGTTCTAGGCGGTGCTGCTACCCAACCTCTCCAAGCGGTTGTGTTGGAACACGCTGCGGATGACACCCTTTGGGCAGTAGGTATTTTGGGTCAGGATAAATTTCACGATTATTTCAAAGAGTTCCGTCCAGAGCTAAAAGAGTTCTATGGTGGACCGGCTGAGGCGAAAAAACTAGTCTCTATTTCGGCAAAAACGGTTAAACTTACCGAATATTCTAAAGAAATTATCCAATACTAAAGGGGGCATTATGAAAAAAATAGTATCTGCGCTGGCACTTGGATCGCTTTTGGCAGTGTCGCTTCAAGCGGCACCAAAAGCTGATCCGCGATTGGAATTGATGAAAGATATGCGCACAATGTTAGACGCAATGGAGCAGATCCAACGAGGCGGCTTGTATAGTTCAACGGATGAGATGAAAGCCGGAGTAAAAAAACTCCAAGGGACTCTACAATCGTTAGAGGGTGAAGAGGTCAAAGCTATTTTGCCGAAAGATCAGGCCTATGCCTATAAATTTGCTCAAAAAACGGCGCAAATGCTCCGTATGTATTCGGATGACATGATTGTCTCTATCGAAGCAGGGAGGGTAGATCACGCTTTGGATGATTACACACAGCTGCTTAAACAATGTACGTCGTGTCACATCCGTATCCGTAACTGGTAATCTCCTTTTTTCCCTTATCCCCGATTGTCTCGGGGAAGAGTTTAATTCTTTTTCATTATTCAATCATTTCTTTTTTTAATTTGTAATTCCTCTAATCGATTTGTATTTTTAATGTGACGATTTTTATCAAATTTTTGTCTAACATTCCTAAAAAATGTGTCTATATTGTTAAAAAAAACATATAGATATAAAGAAATATTTAAGAAATCATTGTTATGATGAGCACAAGATTCGGAATAAGTAAATCTTATCCGGACGGTTTTTTGAAGGAGAATGAATGAAATTAGGAAAATTGAGTTTAGTTGCTGTAATGGCTCTTGGAAC
>JACXUF010000121.1 GCA_014764105.1 Sulfuricurvum sp.
ATATTGACTGAGTTAAGATAAAATTCGTTTATGATTCACCACCCTAATAGCAAGAAAAACCATTGAAACATTTACAAACTATGCTCGAAACACGTCATATCGATGTTCCCGAAACCTTTTTAACCCATGCCAAACACTATAAAACTCTCTTGGAAAAATGGAACACAATCCACAATCTCACAGGGGCCAAAACTCTCCAGCAAATCGATGAGTTTATCGTCGATGCGATCACCCCTATCACGTTTCTCCCCCCTCTCAAAAAAGTGATGGATATCGGTACGGGAGCAGGATTCCCGGGGATGATTTTGGCAATGGCACTTCCACAAACGCACTTCACACTGGTAGAACCGCTCACCAAACGATCGAGTTTTTTACAATTTGTCAAAGCCGATTTGGGGTTAAGTAACGTGGAGGTCAAAGGGGTGCGAGTAGAACAGCTCCCAAGTGAACCGTATGATCTGATCACCTCGCGTGCCGTTACCGATACAAGAATGTTGCTAAAACTCTCTGAACCGTTTTGCGTCAAAGGTTCTCTTTTGCTCTTTTACAAAGGGGAAAAAGTGTATGATGAAATCGATGAAACCCTTGATTATCAAATCATTGAGACTCAAAATCGTCATTATTTGCTTATAAAGATGTAATTATGCTCTTAAAACTTTTATTGCTTATCGGTATTGTTTTTGTCATTTATACCATTTTTTTTAAAAAAAGGCCCCTCTCCTCTCACTCTGATGATTCATCACAAGAGGATGCCATGATTCCCTGCAGTAAATGTAACACCTTTGTATCCCCTAAGGAGGCACTTATGAAAGAGGGTAAATATTACTGCTCACATGAATGTATGAAAGGATAACCTATGCTTTTGTTCGGTCACCCCTACGTCCCCTCTCAACCGTTTTACCACATCTATGCAATCGAAGCGATCCGCCATACCCCATCAAACTCGGTTATAGCACTCTATTTTTCACCTGAGAATCTCGATATCATCGACTATTTACGTCAAAATAATATCCGCTTTGCGCTTCACGTCGAGTCCATTACTGAGGCAGTTATTGCTGAAAACCTCGGCGCATCGTATTTGATTGTTCTCCCAAGAGATGGTTCAGAGATCCAAAAAGTAGCGGAACACTATCTCTTCGATGCCAAAGTGTTGGGATATCTTGATAATATGGAAGATTTGGAGGATTTGATCGAGCTTCGGTTAGATGGAGCGATCTTTGCCGAGGCCATCATTAAGATTACTACCTGATGTTACACACTTTACGTTCATAGCCCGCAAAGTATCAGGGACAAATCTCCCTACAACCCCCCAGAGCTTGCCATATCTTTTGGATATGGCAGAAAGCTGCATAATCAACCCCTTTAGTCTACCCAAACTCGCTTGAGATCTTTGTCCAAACAAGCAAGGATCTCATATCCGATTGTCCCGACGCTTCGGGCGTAATCGTTTGCATTATCAAAAATCATCAACTCCTCTTTATCGGTCGAGAACACCGCATTATCCATCGAAATACGCCCCCGCAATGCGATCCCTTCTGGTGTTGCATAACGGTTCGATGCCAAACGATCCAATCCATTGGCATACCCAACATCATACGTCGATACGACTTCATCTTCAGAAGCCTGATAGATACCGTTATAACCGATCCGTTCCCCTTTTTTGAGGGTACGGGTTGCTATTTTTTCTCCCCATAACGACAATACCGGCTTAAGCTCAGGAGAGAAAAGCCCTTTGTCCATCTCCAAACACCCATAGAGCGCTATCCCCGCACGCACCATATCATCACTGCACCCGTTCGATCGAAAAATACCTGCCGAATTGGAGAGGTGAAATCGGAGATTCCATCCCTGTTTTTGTGCCAAAACCGATGCCCTATTTTTCACCTCATCGAACGCACAACGCTGCCAATACCACTCACTGCTCAGAGTATCAGCACTACGTAAATGACTCATGACACCGACACACACCAACCCTGTTCCAACCATCCGTTCAAACGCCTCTTCGAGCTGTTTTGGGGCGATCCCGTTACGGTGCATCCCTGTATCGACTTTCAGCTCCACCCGAGTTCCTGATGGAAATCTTTCTATCCAATCAAGCGAATTGACAACATAACTAAATTTTTGACTTGGTTGAGTGGGAACATCCCCCAAAATAAGGAGATCTTCAAAAAAAGGCTCTATCTCCAATGCCTCCCGTTCCAATCGAACAACCGCATGAGTAATCCCGTACTCGGCACACGCTTGGGCGACCATCACGGCACCATGACCATACGCGTTGTCCTTTAAAACAACACCAATTTTATCTTTGGTTCCAACTTGATGTGCGATAATGTCGAGATTAGAAAAAAGTGCCTCGCGGCTAAGCGTAATGTATCCCATTGTGTCCCTGTGGGTATGTAATGATGCAATTATAATTCAAGGTTGATTAATGCGATATTTCCCTGCCGAATTTGAACCCCAAAGTTTTGTTCAACTCATTTTTCCCCATCCTCAGAGTGATTGGAATGAGTATCTCGAAGAGGCGCGGGCTTGTTTTGTCAACATCGCTACGGCAATTGCACGTTACCAGCCCTGCCTCATCGTATGTGACGATATCGACGTTGTCAAAAGCTATTTTGACGATCAGACAAATCTGATCTTTACCCAATACCAAACCAATGATACCTGGGCACGCGATTGCAGTGTCCTCACGATCATCGACGAAGATGAGGATGAACCGCTCTTGCTCGATTTTACCTTTACCGGATGGGGGGGGAAATTCGATGCATCGCTCGATAATGCGATGAGTGCCGCTATCGCACCGATCTATAGCGCACCGATGAAAAAAGTTGATCTGATTTTGGAAGGGGGAGGTGTTGAATCCAACGGCATCGGCTCACTTCTTGTTACTGCCGAAACGATCCTTAATAGCAACCGAAACGCCCATCTAAACAAAACTCAAACCGAAACAATCCTCAAAAAAGAGTTTGGTGTAGAACAAATCTTATGGCTAAACCACGGCTATCTCGCAGGGGATGACACCGACAGCCACATCGATACCCTCGCCCGATTCATCGACACCGATACCATCATGTACGTCAAATGTGATGATCAAAACGACGAACATTACGAAGAGCTCACAAAAATGGAAGCAGAGTTAAAAGAGTTGCGGGATGTAGAGGGGGAACCGTTTCGCCTCATCCCCTTGCCCATGACCAATCCTATCTATTACAACGGTGAACGTTTACCCTCAACCTACGCCAATTTTTTGATCATCAATAATGCAGTGTTATTACCAATCTACAACGATACGCACGATGCTGAAGCGATCGAAATTTGCAAAAAAGCGTTTCATGAGCGCGATATTGTCCCTATTGACTGTTCGGTTCTCATTCGCCAACACGGTTCACTTCACTGCGTTACGATGCAGTTTCCAGAAGAGGTGGGATTACGGGTGGAATAACAAAGAAAACCCAGAATAGAGAAAATAGCCCGATCCGACCAATAGAATCAGTGTTAATAAGAGTTGTTTTTGCTTTAATTCCATACACACAAGTATAGCGATTTAACACTAATGTAACACTTCATCCCTACAATTTCTTAACACTATTATAGTACTTAAGGAATGTAGATGAAAAAAATAACCCTCCTTTCGATGGCAGCAGTTGCTGCACTAGCTGTTGAGTCAATCACCATCCAAAAAATTACCGTTGAAGCGGAAGCTCCAAAAGCCGATGCCAAAAAGGTCGAAGCGGATGAAATGGTGAAATTCTCTCGCCAATCTGATCTTGGCGAAATGTTATCCAATACTGTTACCCAATTTGGAAGCCTTGGTGGAAAAATTAATGTTGTCACCAAAGATCCTCAAAAAGGCGTACATACAGAAGTATCCACAACTCTTGGAAGCTTTGATTACCGAAAGCTCTCAACTACTATCGAAGGTGGCAATGATGTTATTCAAGCACTTGTAGGATTCAGTCGCGAAACCAGTGGACAATATAAAGATGGTGAAGGGCGCACTCTAGCTGAGCAAACTAATCATCTTTTACCTACTACTCCTCCAGAACATCCACAACAATATAAATCGTCAAAAGCAGACATGGATGCCTATGATCGTAACAATTATTGGGCGAAAATTGTTGGTAATATTGATGATAATCAAAAGCTAACACTCTCTTATTTTGGAGATCGTGCAGATGATATTATGTTTTCACGTTATCCAATGGATGCCTTAGTCGACGATACCGATATGTTCAAAGCTGAGTATAAACTATTCAATCTAGGATCATTCTCCGAAGAGTTAAAACTTGAAGGATACCATTCAAAAGTAACACACCTTATGGGTACTGATTACCGTGTCGGAACTCCACCCATGTACATGATCATGCAAGCTCCAGCTGAAGCAACGATTAAAGGTGCTAAAGTTGAAAATACGTTAGAGCTACTCAACGCAAAGATGAGTTTTGGTTTAGATGCAAGTAAACGAAATTGGATAGCAACCAAAGGACCAAATACAAATCCATCTAGAAATTATATGTTACCTGATGTTGATACTAACAATATGGGTCTATATGTCACTGTATCAAAAACTATTTCCAATATTGATTTGAACGGAGGGGTTCGTTATGATGACACAACAATCAAGCCTAATACTTCTTTACAAGATAATGCAACAAATTCTGCAACCTATTTTTCATCTCTAAAAGATAAAGATTATAGT
>JACXUF010000014.1 GCA_014764105.1 Sulfuricurvum sp.
AAAAGAGAGCGGTGTGATAGATGGTTTGTGTGGGTTATTCTCTTTGTGTGGAGGTGCATTGAATGAATATTCGATATCTTCGTTTTGGAGATCCTTTAGCGGATAAGCGTGGAGTAATGTTCCAGTAAAGTTGGTATAAAAAAAGCACGGAACCCCCGACGATACGAGGGAGTTGAGGGAGTAATCCATTTTAAGCGATAAGGGCTTTGAGGACAGCCATACGGATGGCGACACCGTTGCGCACCTGTTCAAGTACTTTGCATCGCGGATCGCCTAGCATCATGTCATCAATATCGATATTGCGGTGTACGGGACCTGGGTGGAGGAGAATCAAATCACGATCCCCAATCAGCTCTTGAGTGATACAAAAATCCGATCCATAGTCTTTGAGTGAACCGTAGGTTTGGTGAGAATGGCGCTCCGTCTGAGTGCGTAAAGACATGATGGCATCGATATTATCAATCACCTCACGAATATTATGGGTTGTGTTCAGCGAGGTTTCCGGAAGAAAATGGGGTGGTGCTACCAAGGTAATTTTCATTCCGAAACGTTGTAAAAGCTCTATATTTGAATTGGCGACGCGGGAGTTTTTGATATCACCGACAATCGCTATTTTTTTCCCTTTAAGTTCTCCAAAATGGCGGCGAAGGGTAAAAAGATCAAGAAGTGCTTGGGTGGGATGGGCGTGAGCTCCATCTCCAGCATTGATGATTGAGGCTTTGGTGTGTTGAGCTAGGATATTTGGGACACCGGCATGGGCATGGCGTACGATCATCGCGTGCGGTCCCATTGCATCGAGGTTGAGTGCTGTATCGACGAGGCTTTCCCCTTTTTGGGTTGAGCTTTTTTGGACATCCAAATGGACAACTTCGGCACCGAGTCGTTTGGCGGCGATTTCAAAGGAGCTTTTGGTGCGGGTGGAATTTTCGAAAAAGAGGGTTATGATAATTTTTTCTTTGAGGATCGGATCAAATTGTCCTCTCAAATAGTGTTCCGCGTCATGCAGTACCTGAAAAATTTGTTCGGTGGTAAAGTCGTCTGTGCGGATAAGATGCTTCATGATGGTGTCCTTGTATTTATGATGATATTGTATCTAAAAGTGCTTGGGCTATAGCATCGATATCTCGATCTATCCGGTAGAGCGTTTCAAACCGATGGTTCAGATAGGGAAGCGATGTTGTTTCAAAATCGCTATTCTTATTGCGGCAATTGAGTGCCCACACAAAAGGTAATGAGGCATCTTGGAGAGCTTTGATACTAAGTAAGGTATCGTTAATGCAGCCAAGATTGCAGTGGGTGACCAAGAGGGTGGTGGCTCCCAAATAGCGGGGGAGATCGATCATCATGGTGTGATCATCGATCGGAACCATCAATCCTCCTACCCCCTCGATGATCACAAGATCGCAGAGCGATTCGATTTTTGCTAATGGATGATCAAAATGCTCAAAAGTGATCTTTTCTCCTTTGTTGGCAACATACGGGGATGCAGGGAGAGGGAGTTGGAGTGTAACAATATCATTGATAACCAAAGAAGCGAGTGCGGAGTTGTATTGTAATGCTGTTTCAAAAAGTGCACTTCCATCAGCTGGGATTTCTCCTACACCGGTTTCGATCGGTTTATAGACACCCACTTTGTACCCCATTTTACTAAAGGCTTGAATCAATAATTTAGAGGTATAGGTTTTCCCAATATTGGTGTTGGTTGCGGTTATGAAAAGTCGTTTAGCCAAGTGGAGAGCCTTTTAGGTTATAATTACCCAATTTTAATATAGGTTTGATGATGAATCGCTTTGAAGAGTTTACAACCCGTTTTGTTCAGCAAATGGGAAAAAAAGAGGGACCCATTAGTCCTATAATGGTCAATTCCGCATCCTTTGGATACGGCAGTAGTGAGACGGGAGAGGGGATATTTGAGGGGTCGGTGAAAAAACCTCTCTATGCCCGTGTTGGTAATCCGACATCGGCTCAGCTAGAAGAGATTCTCGCGTCGATGGATGGGGGGATCGGTGCCGTTGTGGCTTCCAGTGGTATGGGGGCGACGGCTATGGCGACACTTAGCCTTTTGCGCTCTGGTGATGAGATTATCAGTATCGGCGGGCTTTTTGGAGGGACATACTCCTATTTTTCCGAGACACTCACCCGATTTGGGATTCGTACTCACTTTTTTGATGTGGATGAATTTGAAAAGATTGAAGAATCGATCAATACTGCGACAAAAATTCTTTTTTTAGAGAGTGTCGGCAATCCGAATATGAGGCTTCCGGATATTGCTAAAATCGCACAGATTGCCAATCGCCACGGTGTTGCATTGATGGTGGATAATACCTGTACGCCGCTGAGTATCGCCCCTTTGGCGTTGGGGGCCGACATTATTGTCTATTCGACCACCAAAATCATTACAGGGAATGCCTCTTCACTCGGTGGAGCGGTTGTTTACCGCGCAATATCTGAGTGGGATGATAAGTTTAAAGGGGATCGATATCGGGATCTTCATCCGTTCATCTATAAGATGGGTGCTATGGCACTCATAGCGGTGGCGAAAAAACGGGCGATGCGAGATTTAGGGATGTCGGCTAATGGATTTGGGAGCTATTTGACGATGCTGGGGCTTGAGACTTTGCCACTGCGCCTTGATCGGATCGTAACTACAGTTGAAAAAGTAGCGAAAGCACTACATGAGAAAGGGTTTGTCGTTAATCATCCGTGTTTGCCTCACCATCCACACCATAAACGGTATTTGAATAATTTTGCAAAAGGGTGCGGAACGCTTATGGGCATCGATATGGGGTCCAAAGAGGCAGCCTTTGCATTTTTGAACCGTTCAAAATTGATCACAATCACAGCCAATATCGGTGATAGCCGAACGCTTGGGTTGCATATGGCATCCACGATTTACCGTGATTTTGATGATGAGACAAAGAGCTTTTTGGGAATCACGCCGGGGCTGGTCCGTATTTCGATCGGCTTGGAAAACGCTGAAGCGATTATTGACGATTTTGTAAACGCGGCAAAAATTTAAAAAGATTCGGTATAGTTCAATTATGGCGACACAACACGAACACTCAACCCGTTCGGATCTGATGGTAGAGCATCCGAAACAGTACAATGTTTTTTTACTCAATGACGATTATACGTCGATGGATTTTGTGGTGGAGATATTGATGAAAATTTTTCGCCGAAATGTCCAAGATGCGTATGCAATTATGATGGAAGTGCACCAAAAAGGGCGGGGATTATGCGGTGTCTACCCCTACGAAATCGCAGAGACAAAAGTGCATCAAGTGAGAATGGCGGCACGAGAGAATAAATTTCCACTAAAAGCGCAGATGGAGGAGGCCTAAGTAATGATCAGTACAGAGCTAAACGCAATCTTTCAAAAAGCGGTTGCCTTTGCACGCCATCAGCGACATGAATACATTACCATCGAACATGTGATGCTTGCGTTGTTGAACTCTTCCGATGGTGAAGCGATTATTAAAGCGTGCGGTGCGGAAGTGGAGATTATCCGTGAGTCGTTGGCTTCATACCTGATGCAAACCATGGAGCCACTACCTGAAGATGCAGAACAAGACCCTTTTGAAACGGTAGCATTGGCTCGAATGATTGATGAAATGTTACAACATGTCCGAAGTGCCCAAAAAGAAGCAGCTGATGTGGGCGACCTGATTGCGGCAGTATACGAAGAGCGTCACACCTATGCATGTATGCTTCTCGAAGAGTACGGGATTGAGAGGGTTGATGTCCTCGAAGCGATTTCTCACAGAGACGAAGATTCTATCAGTGACAAGTCTCAAAGTGATGGGGCATTGCAAAAATACGCGATCAATCTGATTGCTCAGGCGAAAAAAGGGAAGATTGATCCCGTGATCGGACGGATCAATGAGATTGAACGCTCCATTCAAACCCTTTGCCGCCGCAAAAAAAACAATCCTCTCCTCATTGGTGAGCCTGGTGTCGGTAAAACAGCGATTGCAGAGGGGTTGGCATTGAAAATTGTCTCTGGCGATGTCCCTGAGTTGCTTAAAGATGCCGAGATTTTTGCTCTCGATTTGGGAGCGATGCTGGCTGGAACCAAATATCGGGGGGATTTTGAGAAGCGGCTCAAAGCGGTGATGGATGAGGCCGCCGAACACCCTAATGCGATTTTGTTTATCGATGAGATTCATACCATCGTGGGTGCTGGTGCAGTAGGGGGCGGAAGTATGGATGCCTCCAATCAGCTCAAACCTGCCCTTGCATCGGGCGCACTCAAGTGTATGGGGGCAACAACCCATACCGAGTACCGGACTATTTTTGAAAAAGACCGTGCATTGAGTCGCCGTTTTGCCCGCATCGACGTAGGAGAGCCGAGTCAGGAGGAGAGCTTTTTAATCCTCAAAGGGCTTAAAGAGCGGTACGAAAAACACCACGGTGTGAAATACACCGACAAAGCGCTCCGCTTAGCCGTTGAACTCTCCAAGAGATACATTACCAACCGCTTTTTGCCTGATGTTGCCATCGATTTGATTGATGAAGCGGGGGCAGCATTTCATCTTAAAACTCATAAAAGAACTACAATCACCCCGCACGATATTGAGAGTGTTATCGAAAAAATGACCGGTATTCCCACCTCAAAAATGGGGAGTGACGATCGCCTAAAACTCTCTTCGCTCGAAGAGGATCTCAAAGCATTGGTGATCGGACAAGATCATGCGATTGAACAGGTGGTCAAATCGATTAAACGCTCCTATGCAGGATTAAACCCTGAACATAAGCCGATCGCATCGTTTTTGTTTGCTGGTCCTACCGGTGTGGGGAAGACGGAACTTGCTAAATCGCTCTCTGATGTGATGGGGATCTATTTTGAGCGGTTTGATATGTCCGAGTATATGGAGAAGCATGCCCTTAGCCGACTGATCGGTGCCCCTCCTGGCTATGTGGGGTTTGAGCAGGGGGGATTGTTGGTTGAGACGGTGCGCAAACACCCCTATATGGTGCTTCTCCTTGATGAGATCGAAAAAGCACATCCCGATTTGATCAACGTATTGTTGCAGGTGATGGACAGTGCGACTCTCACCGATAATACGGGGTTCAAAGCCAATTTTGCGAATGTGATTTTGGTGATGACCTCGAATATCGGAGCATCTGAGCGAAGTGTTATGGGGTTCAATGCCGACAGCTCTATTTCCCGTCATGAAGCATTGAAAAGCTTTTTTACCCCTGAGTTTCGTAACCGACTTGATGGTGTCATCGAGTTTGGAGCGTTGCCACTAAGTGTCGTGGAGGGGATTGTCGATAAGTTTATCCGCGAATTGAACGTTCAGCTCAAAGCGAAAAAAGTGACGCTCTTGTTGAGTGACAAGGCTAAAACTTATTTGGCCACAATTGGATACGACAAAGCGATGGGGGCACGCCCCCTTGGTCGTGTGATTTCTGAAAAAATCAAAGATCCTTTGGTGGATGAGATGCTCTTTGGTCGGTTGTCCAAAGGGGGGGTAGTGTCGGTTGATTATCGTGATACCCTCATGTTTGATTATTCTGTATGATCCCTCGCCTCACTTATCAACTCGCTTTTCCTGATCCAAGAACTGCTTCTGAAGAGGGGATTGTCGCCTATGGCGGTGATTTAACCCCATCACGCCTGATGCTGGCGTATCGCAACGGGATATTCCCATGGTACGGTCAAAATGATCCGATCCTTTGGTGGTCTCCCGATCCGAGGCTTATAATGGAACTCGATGAATTTAAACTCAGTCGATCGTTACGAAAAAAAATTCCCCGTTTTGAGATTCGGTTCGATACCGCTTTCTCAAAGGTGATTCGAGAATGTTCCAGTATACCCCGACGGGGACAGAGTGGGAGCTGGATTGTCTCTGAGATGATTGAGGCATACGAGGAACTTTACGCTCTTGGGTATGCTCACAGTGTCGAAGCGTATCAAAACTACGAATTGGTAGGTGGCTTATATGGTGTGGCGGTTGGAGGTGTTTTCTGTGGCGAGTCGATGTTTGCCAAAGTCTCCGATGCCTCTAAAGTCGCTTTTGCCGTGTTGATTGAGCGTTTGCGCGAATGGGGATTTGATTTTGTCGATTGTCAGGTTCCCACCCTCCATCTCAAAAGTCTAGGCGCAAAAGAGGTATCTAGAGAGTTTTTTTTGGAGCGTTTAGATCGAGCATTGTTGAATGATTTGAGTAATGATGTTTGGAAACAAGAAGTATTTGTGGTTTAAGTTGACACTCGGGGCTTTAGGCTATATTCTTGAAAGAGGGCATCTTTCTGAAATGGGAGGTGAATTGGGGGATTTGAAAGGGGTTTTATTTTTAATTTTTTTTTGGCATAATGGGTGTATTTTTTACTACGGAGTTTTGGATTATGTACATTGCCTCAGCGCGGTTTGCCCTTTGGGCCGATTTTATCGAACGGACATTTTTGGATGATGGGTTTAAAGAGCTGATTGCAAAGGGGATCATCAACGGAGCAACATCAAATCCGGCTATTTTTAAAAGCGCTATTTTGACATCACCGGCATACAAAGAGCAGATAGCAACCCTATCGCACCTCTCGCCAAAAGAGAAATACGAAGCATTAGCCATCTATGATATCCAAAAAGCGGCGGATATCTTACGTCCCCTCTATGATGCGGGAGATGACGGATATGTGAGTATCGAAGTTGATCCATTTTTGTGTGATGATGCGGAGGCGACGATTGCGGAGGGGGTGCGCCTTCATGCAGCGATCAATCGCCCCAATGTGATGATCAAAGTTCCAGCAACAGACGCAGGTTATGGGGCGATGGAAGCGTTGGTTTCTCGAGGGATTGCTGTTAATGCAACCCTTGTCTTTTCAGTCGAACAAGCCTTGGCGTGTGCAAAAGCGTTTGAGCGTGCATCCATCCACACTTCGGTCGATACAGTCATCAGTGTATTTGTGAGCCGAATAGACCGTGCAATCGATGATACGCTTCGTTCGAGAGGTGTTGAGAGCGGAAAAATGGGAATTATCAATGCTGCCGATATTTACAATCGTGTGGAAGCTTTAAAGGTGCCACGATGTCGTGTTCTGTTTGCCAGTACAGGGGTAAAAGGCTCTGAGCTTAGAGCATCGTATTATATCGATGAGCTGTTGGCGCCACATAGCGTCAATACTGCTCCGATCGCTACGATCGATGCCTTTGTGGCAGGCGGTGATACAACGCTTAAACTCCCTTTAACTGACGATCTCATCCAGCACCATCGTAGTGTAGTTGCGAGTGCTGGTATCGATATGGAAGAGGTTATTGCTCACCAAATTGCCGATGGATTGGATGCCTTTAAGATAGCGTTTGGAGAAATTTTAAGCGAATTGGAGTAAATCATGCATTCGGATATTCATCGCAGTGTACATCAAGTCGATTTGGGCGAACACAATTTCGAAGTTCTCAAAAAGATTCGGGTGTATCTCCGCCGCATGATCGATGCGGGTGGGAGTGATTTGCATGTTAAGGCCAATGCAGTCGTTCGCGCCCGTATAAACGGGGAGATCATCCCTATTTCTGGAGAGATATTCTCTAAAGACGACGCTCTGATTTTTGCCAAAGAGCTGCTTTGTACCCGTTTTCCCGAATTGGTTGAGAAAAAAGAGCTGGATCTTGTCTATCCGTTCGATGAAAATACCCGTTTTCGTATTAACATTTTTTTTCAGATGGAGGGGGTTTCTGCTGTTTTTCGTCTCATTCCGGTCAAAATTTTAACGGTAGATGAACTCCTTTTGCCACCGGTAGTTCACAGATTCGCAGAGATGGAGAGGGGATTGGTACTGGTGACGGGGGTCACCGGAAGCGGGAAATCGACCACTCTTGCGGCATTGATCAATGAAATTAACTGGAAGCGGCGTAAACACATCATTACGATCGAAGACCCGATCGAATTCGTCCACAAAGACCGTAAATGTATTGTCAATCAGCGGAGTATCGGGCAAGATACTCACAGTTTCGGGAGTGCTTTGCGTGCCGCATTGCGAGAAGATCCCGATATTATTCTCGTTGGGGAGATGCGAGACGTGGAGACGATCGAAATTGCTCTTCATGCTGCCGATACCGGACATTTGGTTTTTTCGACACTCCATACTCTTGATGCGAAAGAGACGGTCAATCGTATCATTTCTGTATTTCCTACGGCAGAACAAAACCGCGTCCGTATAACTCTCGCTTCGGTTCTCAAGGGGGTTATTTCTCAACGCCTGATTCCGACAGTGGACGGAAAACGCACTGCAGCACTTGAAATTTTGATCCGAACTCCCCGTATCGAGCAACTGATTGCTGAGGGTCGAGATGTTGAAATACCCGATACGATTGCTGAGGGTAAACAACTCTACCAATCGCAAACGTTTGATCAGGGGATTTTGGATCTCTATCTGGAGGGGAGAATTACGCGGGATGATGCACTGGCGTATGCGACATCCCCATCGGATCTTAAGCTCCGGATGAAGGGGCTGAGCGCCAAAATCGAAAAAGATCAATTGGGTGTTGATGATGGTCCCAAAGAGTTTAATGAAGATGAATACATCGGACTTAAAGGGTAGTTTTATTTAGGATAAATTTAGAATTTTTTAAGTATAATCCGTCCTATTTTATTTTGAAGGACATGATTATGTTAGAAGGCATTGTAAGAGAGAGTACTGGCAAATCTGCTACCAAAGCATACCGCCGTGATGGTTATCTTATCGCCAACATCTACGGAAAGGGGCTTGAGAACATTCACGCTGCGTTCAAAATGAACGACTTTATCCGTACTGTGCGCAATAAAGAGACGATAGCGTTTGCTGCAAATATCGGTGGTAAAGAGATGAATCTTGTTGTTCAAGGTTATGAGTCTCATCCAGTATCTGGCAATTTGTTGCACGTTGATTTGATGGTCGCACAACCAGGTGTTGTAACACACTACCATGTTCCGGTCAATACGGTGGGAACACCGGTTGGTTTGAAAAACAAAGGGATGTTGTTCGTAGCAAAAAAACGTCTTCGCGTTAAAGCGGCAATCGAAAATTTACCAAACAACATCACTATTGATGTCTCTCCTTTGGACTTGGGTGATTCTGTATTAGTTCGTGACCTTCCGGCGATCGAAAATGTAAAATTCACCGATTCTGACCGTGTATCGGTTCTTAGTATCATCAAAGCGAAATAATGATGCTGATCGTCGGACTGGGAAACCCTGGCTCGGCGTACGCACAAACACGCCATAATATTGGATTTATGGTGATTGACGAGATTTGCCGTCGTCATAGTGTGCACAATATTTCAAAGAGCTCCTTTGAGGGGGAGTTGTTTAAAATGGGGTCACACTTTCTCCTTAAACCCCTAACGTTTATGAACCTCTCTGGTCGCTCCATTCTCGCTGTTAAAAACTTTTACAAGATTGATGAGGTTATTGTAATCCATGATGATTTGGATCTGCCGTTTGGGGCGTTACGTTTTAAAAGTGGCGGCGGGCATGGCGGTCATAACGGCCTTAAATCGACCGATGCAGCAATTTCTCCCCAATACATTCGAGTTCGGATGGGGATCGGCAAGCCTGAACATAAATCTCAGGTTGCCGATTACGTATTGCACCCTTTTTCCCCCGATGAGCAAAAAAGATTAACCGAATGGATTGAAGTGGCAGCCGATGCGGTTGAAAAGCTGTTGACGCAAACATACTCTGATGTGGCGGCAAAATATTCACGTAAAGGGGGTATATAAATGATCCCTTATTGGATACAATAAAAAATCATTTTAATCATTAGGCGCATATGCTCGCATTTACGACATTATCATCCCTTTATCTCCGTTATTTCTTCATCGTACTCATCGCTTTATGCAGCTTTATGGTGGGATTCGATTTAATGGAAAACGCCTCTGAACTCCCTGATTCTGCTAATCTTGTGATGATCTACATTATGTATAAATATTTTTACGCGATCGATATGATGCTCCCCATATCACTTGTTTTTGCTTTGATTGCATCGTTGGCAGAGTTGATCCGAGCCAATACTTTGGTGGCGTATTTTGCGTTGGGTTATTCGAAAATAAGGATTATGACCCCGTTTTTAGTTATTGCTGGTGTTATGCTTGTTTCCCATATTGCATTGCACTTTACCAATTTCACCAGAGCGAATGAATTTGCCAACAATCTTCGGGAAACCTCACAGTTTATACGACCCACCAGCAACCTCTTTTTTACCTATGAAGGGAATTATATTTTTTTTGGAAACCTCTATCCGTTGAGTAAAAAAGCCGAAGAGATTCGGATTTTTACGTTTAAAGATGGGAAGCTTAAAGAATCGCTCAGTGCCTCTGAAGCGACCTATCATAAAGGATACTGGAATATTCCAAAAGCGCATGTGATTCAGCTTCCCGAAGCATATAAATTCAAAGGGGGAGGGTTTATTAGCGAAGATCGTGAAGAACTAAAGGTTTTACGGGATTTTAAGCCGAAAATTTTGGATCAAGTGTACGAAGGGAAAGCAAATTTTACAATCCAAGATGCTTTTGATGCGTTAAAACTGCTCGAAAATCAAAATGTTGATGTCGATAAAATCACCAGTGCTCTCTATCGGATTTTTATCTCACCTTGGTTTGCCCCTATTTTGATGGTACTATTTTTTACCTACACCCCAGTAAGCGGTCGTTTTTTGAATCTTTCATTGTTTAGTTTTATGGCGATACTTATAACTCTTATTGTTTGGGGTGTTTTGTTTATGATGGGAGAGCTTTCCAATAATAAAACGCTATCGCCGGAAATCGGGGTGATTGCACCAATTGGGATGCTCGTTTTGTTTATGTTTTGGCGCCTTGGAAATCCCCTAAGGAGAGTTAGGGTAAAATCGCGATAAAACTAATCATTGAGGATGATGTGTGATCGATTTTAAAGCCCTTTCAGAAACTTATGGGACACCTTTGTATGTGTATGATTTTGATGCGATGCGGGTGCAATTCGAGTCGTTAAAAGAGGCATTCAAAGGGCGTAAGTCGATTTTGGCCTATGCGGTAAAAGCCAACTCCAATCTCAGCGTTATCAAACATTTCGCACAGCTTGGTTCTGGAGCCGATTGTGTCTCCATCGGTGAGGTGCGCCGTGCGTTGATGGTGGGGATTCCAAAATACCGTATCCTTTTGAGTGGTGTCGGTAAAAGTGATGATGAAATCCGCGAAGCGATTAAAGCTGATATCCTCTACATCAACGTCGAGAGTGAAGCGGAACTCTCTCGTGTCGAAATGATTGCACGTGAACTGAATGCTAAGGCGCGTATCAGTATCCGTGTGAACCCCAACATCGATCCCAAAACCCACCCCTATATCTCAACTGGATTGCACGACAATAAATTTGGGGTTGAGATTGTGGCGGCGAAGCGGATGTATATTCAAGCTAAAAATTCCAATCATCTTGACCCTGTCGGAATCCATTTTCATATCGGAAGTCAACTCACCGAGTTGGAACCTATTTATGAAGCGGCGGCGATTGTTTCCGATCTACTCCGATCCCTCCAAGCAATCAATATTGAACTCAAATTTTTTGATATCGGGGGGGGGTTAGGTGTCCGTTATAACGATGAAATAACCATTCAACCCTACGATTACGCACAGGCGATTCTCTCGGCTCTCAAAGGGCTTGATATTACGATTATTTGTGAGCCAGGACGATTTTTGACGGCCAATGCAGGGTACTTTTTGACCAAAGTGTTGTATGAAAAACGTAATGGTGCAAAACGTTTTGTGATAGTAGACGGTGCTATGAACGATTTGATCCGTCCAAGTTTGTACAAAGCATATCACCGTATCGAAGCATTGGGTAAAGAAGGGGATGAGGGCCCAGCTGATGTAGTCGGTCCAGTATGTGAAAGTGGCGATTTTCTTGCTAAAAACTATCCGCTTCCAGCAATGGAACACAACGATTTGTTGGTGGTTCATAGTGCGGGTGCTTATGGTTTTGGTATGGGGAGCAACTACAATACTCGAGGTCGTTCGGCTGAGATAGCGGTGGATGGAGAGAATATTCGCCTCATCCGCAGACGTGAGACGTTTGAAGACGTTATTGCGTTGGAGCGTGAGTATTTAGAGGGGTGAAGATGTATTTCATTGATGTGCAGGGGACGTTGATCGACGATAATACGAAACTCCCAATTCGTGGCGCGGTTGAGTTTATCGACCATCTTAATACCTCTCACATCCCCTACATGGTGATTACCAACAGTACCAAAAATCCCAGTGATGAGTTTTTGGGGTATCTTAACTCAATCGGATTGAATATTCCACGTGAGCATTATCTCGATCCTTTGATGATGCTGGAGGGGCACATTGACAAAACCCGAAAAATCGCCGCATACGGTTCGGAACCTTTTTTGCGGGTGATTGCCAATATGGGGTATAGTCTTGATTTTGCCTCACCCGATATTGTTTTGATTGCAATCAAAGAGAATTTTACACCTGATGAGTTTTCGCAAATGATTGAGTTTCTTTTGAGCGGTGCAGAGCTGATTGGTATGCATGAAACGACCCTTTACGTTAAAAGTGGCAAGCGGTATCCCGGAGTGGGGGCGATTCTCAAAATGTTGGAGTTTGCCACCTCCACCCCCTATAGTGTGGTAGGTAAGCCAAGCCGAGCATTTTTTGAAGAGGCATTGGTGCGGTTACGCCACCAAAAAAGCGGTTGTGAATTCAAGGATGTCACAATCATCAGTGATGATCTAAAAGGAGATTTAGTGGGAGCGCAGCATTTGGGAATGAAGGGGGTATTTGTATTGAGCGGGAAGATTCGCAATGCTGACGAGATTATCCCCTTGCTGAGAGCGGATGAACACCCCGATGCGATCTATCCGGATATGCAAGGGGTATTGGAGAGTCTATGAATACATTAGAAGAGTGCAGAGCGCAGATCGATGAGATTGATAATGAGGTGGTGGCATTACTCAACCGCCGTATGGAGGTGGTGCATCGTGTCGGTGAGATTAAGCGCCAAAATAATAGTGCCGTTTATCGTCCAGAGCGGGAAAAAGCAATTATAGACCGTTTAAGTGCCATCAGTGAAGAGGCGGGTGGATTGCTCAATCGCCAAGCAATAGAAGCGGTATTTTTGGAGATTTTTGCAGTGGCTCGGAATCTCGAATTACCTGAGCGGATAGCCTATTTGGGACCAGAGGGGAGCTTTACCCATCAGGCGGCAGAATCGCGCTTTGGGGCGATGAGCGATTATCTCTCACTCGGATCGATCGATGCGGTATTCAAAACTCTTGAAGCTGGACGGGCAAAATTCGGAGTCGTTCCAATCGAAAACTCTCGTGATGGTGTTGTAGGGGAGACGCTCGATCTATTGGGAAAAAGCAGCGTCAAAATCGTCGCAGAACTCTATATGCCGATCCATATGGCATTCGCAACCAAAGCCGAAAAAATCCACCATATCAAACGGATCTATTCCAAGGATAAGGGATTTGGTCAATGTCGCGAATTTTTGGCAGAGCATGGGTTGGATGCGGTAGAGCACATTCCGGTCGAATCGACGGCAAAAGCGGCAATTTTGGCTTCCAAAGATCCAGAAGCGGCAGCCATTTGTTCCCATATCGCTGCCAAACTCTACGGCGTACCGACCTTGTTTGAGAACATTGAAGACACCCATAACAATGCGACACGATTTTTTATCCTGAGTGATTTCAAAAACGGTATCAGTGGCGAAGATAAAACATCGATTTTGGTGCGTCTTAAAGATGCTCAAAGGGCGGGAGCGTTGGTTCACTTTTTGGAAGATTTCAATAATGCCCAGATCAACCTCAGTAAAATTGAAAGTCGCCCCTCTCGGGATAATGACGGTTTTGGTTATTGGTTTTTTATCGATTTTTTCGGTCATATAGATGAACCGAAAATTCAGGCATTGGTATGCAAACATCAAGATGAGGTGACATGGCTGGGAAGCTATGTAAAGGGGGAGTTGTGAAATTTAATAGCGCATTAGAAAATATCAAAGTGTATGAGGCGGGTAAGCCGATCGAGTTGGTGGTCCGAGAATACGGGATTGAGAAAGATCAGATCGTTAAGCTTGCAAGTAATGAAAACCCTTTTGGATGTTCACCGAAAGTGAAAGAGGCGGTTCGTGCCATTATCGACAATATGGCGTTGTACCCTGATGATTCGATGGTAAAGCTCAAAACGGCACTCTCCCAAAAATACGGCATCCAATCCAACGAATTGGTGATTGGTGCGGGGAGTGATCAGGTGATCGAATTTGCGATCCATGCCAAAGCACATGGTGGAAGCAAAGTTCTTATGAATAGCGTCACTTTTGCGATGTATGAGATTTATGCCAAACAAGTGGGGGCACAGATCATCCGTACACCATCCCGCGAACACAAGATGGATGAGTTTTACGCACTATACCAAGAGCATAGACCCTCCATCATTTTCCTTTGTACACCCAATAACCCTACAGGTGATGGACTCCTTGCGTCAGAAATGATCGATTTTATCTCCAAAGTAGATAGCGATACATTGGTTATTGTCGATGGGGCTTATATGGAGTATGCCCGCTTTAAAAATCCAGCCTATGCGGTTGAGCCGAAAGAGTTGATTGAACGTTTTGAGAATGTTTTATTCCTCGGTACGTTCTCAAAAGCGTACGGATTAGGGGGGATGCGTGTCGGTTACGGTATTGCGCAAGCTCCGATTATTGAAGCGCTCTACAAAGTCCGACCCCCGTTTAATATCACAACCCTCTCTCTCGAAGCGGCATCGGTAGCGTTGTACGATGAAGCGTTTGTTCAATGGTGTATTGAAGAGAATTTTAAAGAGATGGCTCGATACGAAGCGTTTGCGCGCTCTAAGGGGATCGATGTGATTGATAGTTATACCAATTTCGTCACTTTATCGCTTCCTGAAGAAAAAAATTCATCAAAAATTGCGCAAGAACTATTAAAAAAAGGTATGATTGTACGTGATTTAAGCAGTTACGGATTGAACGCTATTCGCATTACAATTGGAACCAGAGTTCAAAACGATCGATTCTTTGAGCTCACCGACTCTTTGGTATAAAATAGGTAGCAATGGATTTTAAGGCACTTTTTTCGCAACTCACTGTTTTTTTTGGAAAGCTTACTCAAGCGCAGAGAAATATCATCGGCGCAGCGGTTGCGGGGATTGTCGCCTTTTTGGTGTTTTTGGTTGTTTACACATCTGATGGATCGAGTGGCGGAGATGGGTATCAGGTTCTTTTTGATCAACTAAGCGCCGAGGATGCTGCGAAAGTCGTTGAACAACTCGAAAAAGATAAAATCCCCTATCGTATTCCCAGAGACAACGTCATCGAAGTTCCTAAAGAGGTTGTCTATAAAGAGCGCATTGCCATTGCTTCCATGGGGATTCCCAAAGAGGGGCACGTCGGATTTGAACTCTTTGATAAGCAAGAGTTTGGTGCCACCAATTTTGATCAAGAGGTGAAATTTCGCCGTGCATTAGAGGGGGAGCTTGCCCGTTCCATTGACTCGCTCGCACCCGTAGAGAAATCGAGCGTATCTCTTGCCCTCCCCAAAGAGACACTGTTTGTCTCTGAAGAGGTTCCCCCATCGGCATCGGTCATGGTGCAGTTAAAAGATGGGGAAAAACTCACCTCAAAGCAGATCCGAGGGATCAAAAAACTGGTCGCTGCGGCAGTTCCCAAACTCACCCCCGAGAATGTAACTTTGATCGATTCTGAAGGGGAAGCTCTCGGTGATGACGATGCGGCGGCGGCAATGGGTGAACTCTCAGCGTTGCAACAGCAGTATAAGACTAAAGAGGAGAAAAAACAAGAGGAAAAGATTGTCAATGTTCTTGCCCCATTCATTGGTGGGAAAGATCGAATCGTTGCGAAAGTAACCATTGAGTATGATTTTAGTGAACAAAGCTCTACCTCTGAAAAATTTGATCCAGAGAGCGTTGTTCGAAGTGAGCAAACCTCAGAAGAAAAACGAGAAGGTCCTACCCCTGCGCCAGCTGGCGGTGTTCCGGGTGCAGTGAGCAATATTGGTCCCGTTGAGGGGCTCTCCACTGGTGGAGCAGGTGAGAAATATGAGAAGAATACCGGAACCACCAATTATGAGATTTCAAAAACCGTTTCCACCACCAAGATGGAGTTTGCGCGCATCAAACGGATGACAGCAGCTGTTGTCGTGGATGGCAAATATGAGCCAAAAAAAGGACCAGACGGTCAGCCGACCGAAGAGATGGAGTATATCCCCTTGGATGAAACACAGCTTCAGGCGATTGATGCATTGGTTAAACAATCGATCGGTGTTGATGAACAGCGCGGAGATCAGGTGAGCATCCGTAACTTTGAGTTCCAAACGACCAAAGAGGGGATGCAGCCTAAAGATGCTGCATCTAAAACGTCAGAATTTATTGATACCTATCTCTCGCCGTTTTCCCCTCTATTCAAATACTTGCTTGTTGCCGTTATTTTGTTTATTGCTTACAAAAAAATCATCATTCCGTTTGCGGAGCGTATGTTAGAGTTTAGCCGCGATGAGGAAGAATTGGATAAACCAAATCTCGAGATATCTGACGATGAGGGTGAAGACTTGGCTGAAAAAGTGCAGCAAATGCGGAAAAAAGTAGAAAATCAACTTGGATTGGGTGATAATTTCAATGAAGATGAACTTAAATACGATGTATTGCTCCAAAAAGTGAAAGAGATGGCCGAAGAACATCCTGAAGAGATCGCATCGTTGATTCAGACGCTGATCGATGAAGAGGGCGTTCCGAGTGATCCTAATATAAGCAACCGCAGTGATAGGAGGGAAAAATGAGCCTAACCCCTGCTCAACAGGCGAATTTTGATGAGATGACAATGAGTCAAAAGGTCGCCATTTTATTGATTCAACTCGGTGAAGATGTTACTAGCACCATCTTTTCACGTATGAATATCGAGTCGATTACGGAGATTTCTAAATACATTGCTAGCAACCGTGCAATTGAAAAAAATGTAGGTGCTGCAGTGCTGGAAGAGTTTTATGCGATTATTCAATCGAATCAGTATCTCAATGCAGGTGGCTTGGAGTACGCTCGGGAAATTTTGTACAAAGCTCTGGGACCTGAAGAGGCTAAAAAAGTGTTGGAGCGCCTCAGTAAAACAATGCAAAACAGCCAAAATTTTGCCTATTTGTCAAAAATCAAGCCACAACAGCTTGCCGATTTTATTATGACGGAACATCCACAGACGATTGCTTTGATTTTAGCCCATATGGACTCTTCCGCCGCCGCTGAAACGCTCTATATTTTCCCAGATGATCTACGTGCCGAAGTGGCGATGCGTATGGCAAAACTGGGGGATATTTCCCCATCGATCATCAAGCGGGTCAGTGCGGTATTGGAGAGCAAACTCGAAGCGTTGGCAACCTACAAAGTCGAGGTTGGAGGACCACGATCGGTCGCTGATGTTTTCAACCGTTTGGGTGCAAAAGTCTCCAAAGCGACGTTGGCGCAAATCGAGCAGTTTGATCAAGAGTTGGCATCATCGATCAAAGAGATGATGTTTACATTTGAAGATATAGTTGATTTGGATGCAAACAGTATTCGTGAGATCCTCAAAGCGGTGGATAAAAACGATCTTATGTTGGCATTAAAAAGTTCGGCTGATGAACTTAAAGAAAAATTTTACGCGAATATGTCTCAACGCGCCAAAGATGCCTTTATTGAAGAGATGCAATTTTTGGGTGCTGTCAAGGTTAAAGAGGTCGAAGCGGCACAGCGTAAAATTGTTGATG
>JACXUF010000122.1 GCA_014764105.1 Sulfuricurvum sp.
CCAATGGTTGTTTTTGTCAAAAACGATCCGTATCCCCATATCATCATATCGGTACGCAGCAACAATATGATCGAATCGCTGCATGTAACCGACGATCTGTTCTAAATAAGAAAATCTCATATTTTACCTTCGCTTCAGAAAAAGAGAATTACAATGATGCAATCCTATCACTAACGGACATCCAAAACATGCATCTATTCAATACAATTAAAGCCAAGTTTATCATCAACCTACTAGCCGCAGTGGGGGCAATTCTCATTAGCGTGATTGTAGCATACTTCATTGCTACGAGTTCGATCAAAACACTCATGACCAACGATCTCACCGCTGTTGCCGATTCATTGGAAAAAACGGTTGTTTATATTTCAGAGATCAATCCTGAAGCTTATAAAGATCAACGGTTTAAAGAAGATATTTTTAAGATCAAAGTCGGATCAAGCGGATATGTATATTTCCTCGATGCCAAAGGAGTTTTTCGTATTCATCACAAGGATGAAGGGAAAGAGATGGCGGGGCACGATTACATCGATCATATTCGATCACATAAAGAGGGTGGAGTTTATGAGTATATTTCAGCCTCGACAGGACAAGAGAAAATCGCTGCATTCCGTTATATCCCCGCTTGGGATATGTGGGTCGTTCCGGGTATTAATAAAGCCGATTATTTCGATGATTTACGTGCAAGCTTTTTTGAATGGTTTTTGATTTTAGGTGGTGTTTTGACAGCTATTTTGATTGCAATTAACTATTTTTCAGGTGCAACCATCCTCCGCCCGATCGAAGAACTCGATAAAGTATCGAGTGATTTGGCTCACGGTAACGGAGATTTAACCAAACGTCTCCCTATTTTAAACAAAGATGATGAAATTGGAATCGCAAGCAACTATCTCAACCGTTTTATCGAAAAAATCCAAAACACAATCAATAACACCAAGCAGATTACCTCCTCCGTCGTTGGATCGACATCGACGCTCAACGCTGCTGCAGCCAATCTTGCTGCTCAATCAGAAAAAACCAATACTATCGCCCAAAATACTAATTCAACCGCAGCAGAAATCGGTGTCACCTTGGAACAAAGCGTTGTAATAGCGAAGAATTCTCTCATTAGCAATCAAACAACCGAAAAAGAGCTTGGTTATGTGCGTGAAATTGCTAATGCCATCACCCATGAAATCCGTAACACTACACAAGTCTCTAACGATCTTGCCGATCGGTTTGCGCAGCTCTCTTCGGATGCCGCAAGTGTCAGCGGAGTTCTTGGAATTATCTCTGATATTGCGGATCAAACCAATTTATTGGCTTTGAATGCTGCGATCGAAGCGGCACGCGCAGGTGAGCATGGACGAGGATTTGCCGTCGTCGCCGATGAGGTGCGAAAATTGGCGGAACGGACTCAAAAAAGCTTGACAGAAATTAACTCTACAATTTCAATCGTCATCCAATCAATCTCCGATTCATCTGATATGATGAGCACCAACAGTAAAAACATCCAACGTCTCGCGGAGCGAAGTGAAGAGATCGATCTTAAAATCGATTCGGCCTCCAGCGTACTTAGATCTAACGTCGACGCAAGTCGCCAAAGCGTCGTTGAAGCAGAGAATATGGCGCGTAAAATCAATGAAATCATCCACAAAGTCTCTGAGATGTCGAATCTCTCCCAAAACAATCAAGACGATATCAAACAAATCTCTGCCATCGCCATTGAGCTTTACAATGCAGCAACCAACCTCAACACCCAGTTGGGACAATTTAAATCCTAAATAATCCCTACTATAATTCGCCTCATCAATAAACAGAGGCGAAGCTGTGAAGGCACCATAAAGGTTTGGAAAAGGGTATGGTACACTCGCAGCGATTCAAGCCCATACCCCATTCATCCGTCTCCTCCAAACCATCGAATTAGCGAAAGTATACGATTGTTACGGTAAAATGGCTTCAATCATTGCAAGGAGGATGGATGCGGGTCCTTTTACTGTTGTTCATCACCTCTTTTTTTTCCTATGCTACCCCCCTATCAATCGTTTTTAAGGGGAATGAAAAACTCTCTTCCGATCAGCTCTATGGAGTATTGGGGTTGCGGAAACCTTACGCTGTAGAGGTGTGGGAAGATACCCCTTTTATTGATCTTATCGCGATTCCCCAAAGTGTCTCGGCTCTTAGCAGTTTTTACCGTTCAAAAGGGTATTATCACGCCCGCATCACCTCCGAAATAAACGACAAAGAGGTAATTTTCACCATTGAAGAAAATGCTCCGATCCTCGTCGGTGATCTCAAAATCAATAGCCCGCTAGAGATTGAGAACGTCATAACCCTCCGAAATGACGATCCGTTTGACCAAGAGGCATTTTCTGCCTCCAAAACGGCAATGAAAAAAAAGTACGCCGATGCTGGATACTGCAATGCGAATTTCAACACCAAAGCGTGGGTCGATATCGAGGTGAATCGCGCCTATTTGCTTTTTGAAGCGACACCAGGGGAAAAATGTACGTTTGGTCCAATCCATGTCGAATCAACCCCTAACGTCGACAGAGAACTCACCGCATCGATGCTTCGATTTGAAGAGGGGGATCCTTACAATGTCGAAGCGATCCGCCTGAGCTACGAAGCACTCTATGCCCAAGAGGGGATTACTCGGGTGATGATCAACGACAATGAACGCAACGGCAGCATCGTCCCCATCAGCCTCACCATCGAAGAATCAGAGCGCCCTATCCGATTTACGGCAGGTTTAGGATACAGTAGCGATGAGGGGTTTAGAGCACAAACTGGGATCAAGCACCGCAATTTTTTAGGTGATCTCAAAACCCTCTCTCTTGACACCAAATACTCCCAACTCAAACAAGATGCTTCAGGTGCTATCGCAATACCTTTACAAAATAGAGGATTACTCGGTGGGGAGGTCGGATACACCAACGAAATCTTCGATGGGTATAGAACCGAAAGTACCCATGAAAAAGTGACTGCCAAATACCAAGACACCCCTATCTCCGTTATGGCTGGGGTTCTTTTTGATCGGATTCGAACCTATGCATCCGAGGACATCGCAACGTTCTCCAATTCGGTATTGTTTATCACCTCTCCGCTGGGCGAAATCAATATCGATACCCGCGATAAGCCTCTTGAGCCGACAAAAGGGTACTGGCTCAACGCCAAACTAACCGGATCGCTCCGATTAATGGCATTATCCGATGCAACCTATTTTAAAAGCCTCCTCTCAGGTGCCTACATCACCAGTATCGACAAGCATGTGTTCGGAGCCAAGCTCAAATGGGGAACCATCCGTCTTTACGATGGAGAAATCCCCTCTTCCTATCGTTTTTACGCAGGTGGGATGAACTCCAACCGTGCCTATATGTACCGTGAACTCGGTCCCAAAAACAGCGATGGAGATCCTGTCGGTTTTAATGCCCTTACGGAGGGGACACTCGAATACCGCTTTCCAATCTATGAGGAGTTTCGTGGTGTCCTTTTTAGTGATGTCACCGTCGCTTCCGAAAATACGTTTGCCGATTTCATCAACGATGTCTACTGGGGTGTGGGTGTAGGATTTCGCTACGTCACCCCAGTGGGACCGGTTGCGATCGATGTCGGAGTTGATCCCTACGATTTGGATCAATACGCCATCCACTTCCGAATTGGAGAGCTATTTTGAAACGCTTGCGAAATCTACCGTGGCTCAAATGGCTAAAACATCTGTTTATCACAGCCCATTTTCTCCT
>JACXUF010000123.1 GCA_014764105.1 Sulfuricurvum sp.
TGCATTTGAAACAGCGCCCCGATCATCGTCATCGTGATGACCCCCAAAAACGTCAGGTGGATAGCACTAAGAGAGAGGGGATGCGAGGGGATAAGTATCTCATGGGGATATGTGAACAATAAGCACCCTAACATAATCCCAAACAGAGGAACGGTGAGAAAAAAGCGCATCACCACCGAAATAGGGGGAGCCTGATCCAAAGAGAGGCCGTTATACATCGTTGTGCTCCAACACAACTGTGGTGCTTCTGGTGATGTAGATGTGCCAAAGATCCTCCCGCTCCATTACGCTCAGATAGCGTCCACCGTTTTTGGCGATAATTTCAAAAAGTGGGATTGGTTCACGACGATGGATCATGTGAACAACATCATTACCACTGAGGTTTCTAAACGCTTGAACTGCCATCTCTAGCGGAATCGGATGATTAAACTCTCGTGTGTCGAGAAGGATCATTTGTCCATCTCTTTGAGCGTTTGGATCATCAACTCTCCATCGGTACCGAGGGCGCGGTCAATCATCGGATAAAGCATCTGCTCCTCTTTCATGTTGTGTTGTTGGAGCATAATCATCATCGACTCCCCGATACCGAAAAAATCGTTCAATCGGTTTTCTGCGAGAGCAACACGCATTGATTCCAAAAGGGATCGAAGCTGTTGATGTTCGTAGCGCATCATTTGTGTCGGCCCCCCCATCATCCCAGTCCGTTTTTCAAACGTGATAAAAAGCTCTCTCTCCTCCATATCGAAATGGTGGTTAGTCGCATCGTTGAAAGCTCTGAATAATTCTACCCCTTTTTCGATCTCTTTTGCTAATAGGGCATTTTCGGCATCACTGTAGATATGGTCACACGCTCTGTGATCGTCTCGCATAAATTCTAAAATCATTATTCCTCTCCCTTTTTTTGTTCTCTAATGAAAGTATAAAGCGGATGAGGGGAATAAAACTTGATCAATATCAAGATTTATTTTTTAGGTACTTTGGTGTTATGGGGGAGAAAATCCCGAAAATCTTTGATGTAAATCGCATTGATCCCCTGACCCAATTCGTGGATATCGGCATCGAGACGGAGCCAGCGGTTGACGGTATATTGGAGCAATAGACTGGAGACGGTGTCGTTTTTGTAGAGGATTCGGAGATCTTTGTTGAGGCGCGCCCCCACCTCGAATCCCATCCCCCCCTCAGCAGTGGTAAGGATATTCATTGTATCAATTTGGAGTTTGGTGATGCCTCCGATCAACCCTTTGAGACCGGCACCGAGCATAAAATTGGTCGCATCGGCACGGACAGTGCTGGTCGAGTTGTCCCCTCCGCTGATGGTGTTTGCCGGAGTGCCGAAAAGGATATAGCTCATGATGTCATTTTGGCTCATTACTGGATCGGAGCTAAAGAGAAAAATCGGCGAATCGAGGGTGTGAGTGACGTAGATGAGGATTTTGTTGTAATCGACCTCATGACCTATTGTGATATTGAGGTGTGGATTTAGAGGAATATCCCCGCCGAAATAGATTTCAGAGTGTTTGATCTCAAAGTTTTTCCCCGCTGTCGTCGCGGTACCGCCAGGGATACTTACCATCCCTAAAATCTGCATAGGAGAAGAGGGATCTTTCCAAAGTGTAATATCGGGATCAAGTCGTAGATCGAGCTCTTTGGTTTTGAACCGAACCGGTTGTTGGGCGGTGATATGGACGTTCATCGAGACTCTAGAACTGCTCGGAGGACGGACATCTTGGATAATGATGATATCGTCATCCATCACTTTAAACTGCTGCATCGGCAGATAGGTGATGGTTGAATCGAGCATCGTTATGGAGCCAAAGAGGTTTTGGTTCTCTTCGGTATCTCGTTGGTAGGTGAGATCAGCCGAGGCGTGGGCAGAACCTTCGGGACCTGTGTAGGTGAAGCGATTCGATTGTAGATGCAAATTGGTGCTCATATCGCTACGAATCACACCGTTCACACGAAGCGAATCAAAAATCCAAAACTCTTCGACACTCACATCCCCGTTATCGCTTAGGTGTAGAATTGATCTTTTATCACTGTAAATCGGATGATCGGCGATCTCAAAATGGTAGCGATCGATACTTATCACCCCCTCGCGATAGTGGATCTTTATCGAACCGTTTGTCCCTCCGAATGAGCGTTGTGAATCGAGTACTGCAGCGTACCACGGGATGCTTATATCGCTTTGAATAGTGAGATTATCGGTGAAATCGATGTGGGTTGTAGATCTAATTTCGGCATCGTAGTATTCTCCATGATGGAGTTCGATCGGTTGAAATTTTGAGATGGTGGTAAACAACGAGGGGATCAGCACATTGATATCGATATGGTTTGCGGTATCGGAGAGGGTGCCGTCAATATCAAAAAACCCCCCGTTATAGTTGCCCGAACCTTTGAGATGCTCCCCTTTGAGGAGAGCATTGAGGGCGAATGAGTCACCGTTGAGCTGTACATGGGTTGCATTGGATTCATCATCGAGTGAGAGTATGAGATTTTCAGGCGGTTTATGGGCCCAATTTTTCCATAACGGGGCATTTTGTGGTAGGGTAAGGTTGCCATCGAGGAAGTGGTGGCCGTTTTGAGTCGAAAAAGTTCCGCTGAATCGTCCGTGATTGTGATCGACACGGATGGAGCCGTGGAGGGATTCATCAGAGATTCGATACTCTCCAAAACCGTTCATGCTAAAGGGAGAATCGCTCAAAAGCACAGGGAGATTCGGGAGAAAAGTGAGGTTTTTATGATCGCTTTTCACCTTCCACAAGAATCGATCGTAATCATTGCTAGAGAGCTCTAACATGCTCCCATCAAGAATCAATTTCCCCCTGATCCCCTCGGAGCTATCGGTAAACTCCCCTTTGAGTGTATTGGATGGGAGTGGGTGGGAAGAGGTGATTGCCCCAACGAATTTAGTTGATGTGATCCCCTCCAGCGAGTAGCGGAGCGTTTGATTCATTTGGATCGAATCATCCCCTCTGTTCAGACGATAGAGAGCCTTGAGATCAAAATAGTCGTTGGCATAGAGGTAGTTGAAATCGAGTTTAATCCCTTCGGCATGGACGAGGGGATCGTGGTGAAAAGGGAGGTTGTCGATGGTGGTGCTGAGAGTTGCTTGATCGGCGGAGAGGGTCTTGATGGTGAGTCGCAGTGATTGCGGCAGTGTCGTCAAGCGACCGCTATAGGGGGAGAGTTCGGCGGCATTTGGGTAGAGGTTGCAAAAACCTTTGAGTGAGTTGTTTTGAACGACACCAGAGAGTGCGCCACTCGCATAGCGTGATTTGAATGTTGCATTGAGGGAGGCAAAATGAATGGTATCACCGTCATAACTCCCGTTTTTACCGTGTAAATCGAGTTCGATCGGATAGGAACTGATGAGCTGGAGGTTGGTGATGGTTACGTCGCGAAGTTTAAATGTTGGAAATGGCCAAATGGAGTCGTCGTTACTGATAAAATCGTCTAATTGGAGACGTAAACCGTCGATGTTGATCGAGTCGATTGTGTGCTTCCCCTTCAACATTTTGACGAGATTGTATTCGAGCACCAATGTTTTAGCCTCCATGGTGTCACTTCGAATGTTATGGAGGACAAAACCCTCCAAAATTGACCCCTCCGCATGGGTGTAATGGATTCCGAGTGGTTCGAGAAAATAGGTATTGACGATCTCTAGACTGTCGGGGCGAAAGGCGATATAGAGAGCTGC
>JACXUF010000124.1 GCA_014764105.1 Sulfuricurvum sp.
CACTTGATGAAATCAAGGGCAAAAGGGGCAGTTTTCTGCCATATCCGAAAGATATGGCAAGCTTTATGGGGTTGTAGGGAGATTTGTCACTGATGCTTTGCGGGCTATGAACGTAAAGTGCGTAACATTAGTTATTAAGCAATAGTGAAACTGGAACCCCTTTTGCTTTGGTGAGACAATAATCACTAACGGGGGTTGCCGTGAGAGTTGTTTTACGTAATAACGCTATCTTTATTCAAGGAACTTCCACGACACTCGAAGAGTCGTGGATGGAGGAGTTTTTTGATCATCATATTCATGACACCCTGTTTTTAGATAATGGGGTGTTGGTTCTCAACAACGAAAACTCCGCCAATCAAAAAGAGGAGTTTTTGGAAAACCTCAGCGAGTGTTATGCCAAAGCCAACGATCTCAGTAGCCCGTTTTATCGCCGTTCCCTCAAAAAATGCCGTACTGCCGCCGTACGGATTGAAATTCCCTACCGCGATAATGAAAAAGTATCGATCAAGCTCTACGCATTCAGCTCGACACGTGTCGCATTTGTTTTATCTAAACCCTCTCCGTGGATTATCCGCTATCTCAAGCAGCAGTTTTCATCACTGGTGCTTAGTTCTACCGACACTTCGCTCCATGTCGATATGGGTTCATCACTCGCCAAAGCACGGCTTGAGAAAACCCTTAACCGTCGTGAAGTACTCCATTTTTCACTCAATTATGAATACGATAATGAGTTTATGGGTAAACTCTACGGTAACTATCGAGGGTGGGGATTTGGGAGTGAAGCGATCGATAAAATGATCCGTTACTATGCTATTTTTGAGTTGCCTGTAGGGGCTAAAGTTGATGATATCAAAAAACGGTACCGTGAGCTAGCAAAACGGTATCACCCCGATCGTGTTCAAACCAAAGGGAGCCGTGCTATCAACAAGTATACGGAGAAATTTCAACTTATCCAAGAGGCATATTGCGCTTTACGTGCCGCAAGTTAAAATGCTCAGATCCTCTGCACAAAAACGGTACAGCCGCTTCTCTTGATGTTCGTTCAATTCGTTTGAAAATCCCCGTTTGGTAAAAAGCAAAATTTTATCGGGGGAGAGGGAGAGTTTAGAGCACTTCTCTTCGAGTTTGTGGAACTCTTTTTTGTTTACTTTGTGATTGGTCCATTTGCACTCACCAACCCATGTTTGTCCATCGAGTGTTTCAGTGAAGAGATCGATCTCCACTGTGCGATCCCAGTAGCTCCCTGAATCGAGAATCTGGACATCGAATCGTTCTACCAAAATCTCCCGAATATAAAGATCGCATAACTCTTCAAATGTAAATCCGACAAATGCATTGAAGTGGGTGTGGAAATGTTCATAAAAACGGGTGTAATTTTCCTCGCGGATTGAAGAGGCGAACGGTTCGACAAAAGCGAACCAAAAACGTAAAAATGGGGTAGCGAAGCGGAATTTATGGCTAATACGGTGGTGTTCGACCTCTTTTTTAAATCGCTGTTTTGGATAGAGTCTTTGGAGAGGCATTTCACGGGAACGTTCGATGGAGAGATATCCGCAATGCCGAAGGTAGTCGAACGCTTTATTGCCCCGTTCTTTGCCGATGCGGGCACGACGAAATGCTGAACCTTGCCGTCGATCACCGATACTGATCGCACGGAGGAGGTTGACGTAGAGGGGATTATCATCAAGAGGGGAGAGGATTGTTGTGCGATGTGATTCAAATGACTCTAAAATGTGTCGTTGCACTAAAATATCGATTGGCTGATCAACATCGATAGGGGAAGTGTATCCACCAAAAATAGTGAAGAGCTCAATGCACTGCTCCATATCGTTGGGTTGGTTGAGGTGAAAAAAATCACTCATGAGTCTTCTGTCCATTGGAGAGATTATAGCTTAGAAAACCACAATCCTCTCAGTGGAGATGATTTACATTTGTGTGTCAGCTATGTTTTTGAGAATTGAATTGACTTATGAGGTGTATGTGGATAGCACCCCATTGTAGTGATCTGTTGTGCTACTGTCCAATTTGAGTTTCCCGAGGAGATCAAGGATTGAATGGTATTTGTATGCAGAATGATATGGCATCTATTGTATCTCAAAAAAGGTAGAATACCATTGCCTATTTATTACCATCAAAAGAGAACGGATGAACTATCGATATATTGGACAAAGCGGGTTGCGTGTATCCCCTATTTGTATGGGGACGATGACGTTCGGTACCCAATGTGATGAGAAAAATGCGTTTGCCATTATGGATAAAGCATATGAGGCTGGAGTCAATTTTTTCGATACGGCAGAGCTCTATCCCGTCCCTCCTGAAGCACGTTTGGCTGGCTTGACCGAGGAGATGGTGGGGCGGTGGTTGAAAACCAAACCGCGCGATGCGATTATTGTAGCGACCAAAGTGGCAGGGGCAGCATCGGGGTGGTTTGTCCCCCCAATCCGTCACGGAATGACGGCGATGGATCGGTTTCATATTGAGAGGGCGATTGAGGGGTCGCTCAAACGTCTAGGAACCGAGTATATCGACCTCTATCAGATGCATTGGCCCGATACGATTGTCCCGATCGAGGAGACAATGCGGGCGTTTGATGCGTTGGTCCAAAGTGGCAAGGTTCGTTACATCGGAACCTCCAACGACACGGCGCGGGGGACGATGAAATCGTTAATGGTCTCCAAATATGAGAAGTTGGCCCGTTTTGAGTCGATCCAAAATAACTTTTCGCTCCTAAATCGCCGTGATTTGACCGAAATCGGCGCACTGTGCCAAGAAGAGAAGATTTCACTGCTACCTTATTCACCGTTGGGTGGTGGGGTACTGAGCGGAAAATACAACCAAGACATCAACGCACATGGGCGCTTTAGTGATTACGTCAAATCGACCAATAAACGTCAGCGTCTAATGGCGGCACGGTTTATGAATGACAAAACTCTCGCCTCTACACAGGAGTATCTTCGTATTGCCTATGAAGCTGGGTTGCATCCTGTTACGATGGCGATAGCGTGGAGCAAGCAGTTTGATTTTGTCGCCAGCACGATTATCGGAGCGACGACCCCTGAACAGCTTGACGCATCCCTTGCGGCTATGGATGTCAGTCTGAGCAGTGAGGTAGTTCAAAAATTGGATGAGGTTCATGCGAAAATTTTGTATCCTATGGGTTAGTTTAATCCCCTTTTTCATCACCGGATGTGGGATAAAACACTATACGGTGAATGAACCCAAACTTATCACCCTCAAAACCACGAAACTCAAATTTGCAGATATGGGATACATTCGGCATGACGGATCGGCAGTCGAGGTTGAACTTTTTGCTGCAGGTGTTGCGATAGAGAAAATCACCATTGATGGAGATGTCTGTGTGAGTGCTGTGTGTATGGATGAGGGGAAATTCGTCAAAGAGTATTTATCCCCCGACTACCCGCGTGATACAATGCGTCAGGTGCTACTCGGAAAAGATATTTTTGAGGGACTGGGAAAAGAGGAGATGTGTGATGGTCGGTTGTTTCAGTTTATCCGAAATGATGAAATGGATATTATGTACCGTCGAAGCAAAAGGGAGATCTATTTCAAAGACCGTCTCAACAACCTTATTATCAAACTAGAGGATTTAAATGAGAGCAATGCGACTGAGTGAACGTAGCGGCACGGTTGAGCAATCC
>JACXUF010000125.1 GCA_014764105.1 Sulfuricurvum sp.
TCAAGGAGTAGACTATGACAGAGTTAGAAAGGCTTTTGAAGAGCGAGTTAGACAAGAGAGAACGGTACTTCTTGAACGAGTTGAAGAAGTACACAAGCTTATACGAAAAGAACTTGGAGCTTATACAGAGCAAGTATCAGCAGATCATAGAAGATCAGAAGATCATCATAGATCAGCAGAGCCAAACCTTGAAACAGTACGAGCAGATATCAAGCGATCTAAGAGTGAGCTTAGATCACGAGCAGTTGAACAGCTTGAAGCAGTTGAACGAGCGACTGGACGCATTGGAGAGGTCAGACAGTCGATTACTGGAGCAGTTGAACGCTTTGTTGAGAAAGCTGTAGAAAAGGTCAAGGAGATAGCCAAAAAACTCAGTCAATCACAGTCACGTGGTTGGGGTATGAGCCGTTAAAGCTGTTTCCACCCCTCTTTGCGTGATACATTCGTCCATCCCTTTTCGTTTAGATATTTGCGTACAGTATTATCGCTAGCCTTTGCACGTCTAGCGACCTCTGATACAGTGATCTTGATATCGAAGCTCTGCATCTGTGTGATAGTTGCTACGATGCGTGCATAAGCTTCTGCATTCTTTACCTTGCCACCTATCCTTCCGTTCTTGCTTGCGATCTTTTTGCGTTGCTCTTGTGTAGTGTTTGCCATATAGTTACTCCTCATATACACGTTTTCGATGAAGTGATCTATCGAGCTTATGATACGCTCCACTTCTTTAGCTTCCATTGGTTGCCCGAAAGCTTGATTTAACACATACGCCCTATGTGTTAAATCAAACTCTGTATAACTCCCCTCTTTTGCACTATCGTACGCCCAAAATCTCAAACGATCAAAGAGTGCCACGTTACGCCCGTCACCCTCTACCATCAACCCAAAGTCTGCACTCTCTTCGCGAGTGCTGCCAAACAAGGTTTGGTGCTTTTTGGTCTCTTTGCGAGGGTTGATCTCTTCTAGCCATTGCGTAGGAGGCGATTTAAGTATATCAAAGTCTTTTAGGCTTACCCGACTATGACTAAAGTGGCTTAGATTGGTTAGAGGGTTACGGAAGACGCGATTAAAGCCTATTGCGTTTGTGTCTGCACCCAACGCATAGACGATCTTTAACAAAGTGTCTTTGGCGTAGTCTTTATGAGCTTTGATGTTTGCAAGTATTGGCTTCTCTAAAACCCACATGAATTGAACACCCCTATCTGTGAATACAGTCCACGTTGGTTGGGGTATGTGATGATCTATCCACACGCCACCATCGGAATGTGTGTCTATATCGACCGCAATTACGCTTATAAGGTCTTTGGAATTGTACTGTATGAATTTGTATGTCTGTAGGGCGTAAAACGATTGTAGGGGCTTGTAGCAACCCTCTTTGGTTTCTGAGCCTAGCACCTCTTTTGGGAAGTGCTTTAAAATTTGTCTTAGGTTTTGTGTGTATGATTTCATCATCGGTCACAAGCTCTAGGATTGCCGTCCTATGATGAGCTTGTGGTCTCTCTTTCATAAATTTAATCCCACTTCATACATCCATTGGAATTAGTGATATCTGAATTGTAGCAAAATTAACCTTTGCTTTAGCGTAGTTAAGTCCGCATTTACTATATCAGGTATATTACACTCTCGGCACGAAGTCTCAAAGTGTAAAAAATCAATCTCTTGATCGTAACACCTATGAGCTACTGACCAAGTCCAGTCCACCATTATCAGGTCACTGCGAAAGCCCCCGATAGGGGGTCGTGGATGAGCAGGACAAACGAAGTGCGTCAGATGTTTGCAAATAAAGATAATTATATTACACTAAGTGCGTCAGTGGAGACACAGCCAACACTTGATATAATTCAAAAGTTAGAAAGCCAGCCTACCCGTATATACACCTACGGTGCATAAACGGAGACTGGCAAGGAGGGCGTTGCCCCTTGACCCCACTCACTTTTTTTGCGAAAGTGAGATCAAAAACGCCGAGTCAAAAAAGGAAAGATATGGAAGCATCCAAACCAAAACTTTTCACAATGAAAGTGAACGAAACCGAGTTGAGACGTTGGCAAAAATTCGCAAAATCAAAAGGCAAACCGTTGAGCGATATCATCAAGATGATTATGCGAGGTCAGGAGTTGCCAGCCGATGCACCGATCAAGAAAACGCCAAAGAGAAAGTACACGACTGTTGACCCTAATTTGCTCTTTGAGATCAACGCCATTGGAAACAATCTCAATCAGATAGCAAGACGGGTCAATCAAGGCGATAAGTTTGATGTGCTGTTATTGCTTGTTGCGATTGAAAAGAAGCTGGAAAGGCTACTCAATGCACATCAAGCACCTTAAAACAGGACGAGGGTCAGCCCGCTCTGCTAAAAACTATTTGCTTAGAGAACACGACCACAAGGGCGAGATCAGGCAGAGTGTAGAGGTGCTACGTGGAAATCCCGAACTTGTTACCCAACTTGCCGACTCTTTGGAGTTTGAACACAGATATACCTCTGCCGTCATCGCATGGCATCCCGATGACAAACCCACGCCTGAGCAGATCGAAGAAGCGGTGGATGAGTACCACCGCGTAGCGTTTGCAGGTTTAGAGCCGAGCCAGTACGCGAGCTATGCAGTACTCCATGAAGAGAGCAACGGAGCGAAGCACGTACACATTGTATCTGCACGTGTGGAGTTATCGACAGGTAAGAGCTTAAATATTGCACCGCCAGGGCATGAGAAAACTTATGATTTGGTGAGGGATAAACTTAACGAAAAGTACGGATGGGCTAGCCCGAAAGAGATCAGCAGACGGCAGACACTTACCCACGACAAGATGAGCATACACGCAGATATGCCAAGCATCGAAGCGAAGAAGATGATACATCAAGCAGTTGATGAGCTTGTGGATAGCGGAGTGCTTAATAATCGTGCCGATATTAAGCAGTATTTGGAGCAAATAGGCGAAATAACACGAGAGGGAAAGGATTACATTAGCGTGAAGCCCGAGGGCTTTAAAAAGGCAATACGACTGAAAGGGGCATATTATGATCAAGAATTTAAGCGATCTAGCGAGGCGGTTAGAGCAGAGCAAGAGCAGAGAGCTGGAGCAAGTAAAGAAGATCGAGAGCGAGAAGTTGAGCGAATTAGCGGAGTACTTGAAGAAGTCGTTAGAGCAAGAGCTAGCTACAATCGAGGACGATATAATCGAACGTCACAAAAATCTAGCAAAGAGATTATCGCAGATCAGAGTCAAGACCTACAAAGCAGAGGAAGAGGGCTTGAAGCAGATCGAGAGCGAAGCGATCAGTTTAATTCAAGCAGTGAACAAGGTCAAGATGCGTTACTGGATAGTGCCACTCATAGTGGCACTATCAATCATACTAGGGCTAGTGATAGGAATGTGGGGGCTAGGAGTGGCGATCAGCGGACGCACACAAACCCTCACCCAGTTAAACGAGCAGATCGAAGAAGCGAAGAAGCAGAAGAAAACAGTAGGACAGTACGATCAGATAGTACAGATATACAAAGACGGTATAGAGACCAAGAAGAAACCGAACGTGTGGCAGACCAACAAAGGCACATGGGCGGTACAGTTCAAGGAGTAGACTATGACAGAGTTAGAAAGGCTTTTGAAGAGCGAGTTAGACAAGAGAGAACGGTACTTCTTGA
>JACXUF010000126.1 GCA_014764105.1 Sulfuricurvum sp.
CAAGAGTTTCGCCCCAACCTCCATCCTATAACCCTTTTTAATCTTACTCAAGGAGCCGCTCGCTATAATCGTTCACAGATTTTACACAAGGAAGGCGTATGAGTATTCCAGTTTATACTTATGATGCGGTTATCGTCGGAGCTGGTTTGGCCGGATGTGCTGCCGCTCGCGAATTGCAAAAAGCCGGCAAAAAAGTTGCTGTCATCACTAAACTACACCCGCTTCGCAGTCACTCAGGTGCTGCTCAAGGAGGGATCAATGCTGCATTCAGTGATGCAGACAGTGTTGAACTGCATGAGTTTGATACCATCAAAGGTTCAGATTATCTCGCCGATCAAGACGTAGTCCAGTTTATGTGTGAAAAAGCACCAGAGACGATCCGCTGGGCTGAACGTATGGGGGCAGCATTTAGCCGTAACGAAGATGGGACTATCGCACAACGTCCGTTTGGAGGACAATCCTCACCGCGCGCCTGTTTCGCCAAAGACCGTACTGGGCTCACACTCCTTCAAACTATTTATGAGCAAGCTTTCCGTGAGGGGGTCGAGTTTTGGGACGAATGGTATGTTGCCGACTTACTGTACAATGAGGGGAAAGTATACGGGGTAGCCTGTTACAATATCCGTAATACTGAAAAAGCAATTTTCAACTCCAAAGCTGTGATGTTCGCCACCGGCGGATACGCACGTGCTTTTAAAATCAACTCAAACGCTCACGCCAACACCGGAGACGGTCTCTCGTTGGTTGCTCGTCACGGTCTTCCGCTTGAAGATATGGAGTTCGTCCAATTCCATCCATCCGGACTCTCTGGAAACGGCGTATTGATCTCTGAAGCGGCACGCGGCGAGGGGGGGAAACTTCTAAACTCACTTGGTGAACGTTTCATGGAGAAATACGCACCGAATGCCATGGAACTCGCTTCACGCGATGTCGTTGCCCGCGCAATCATCCAAGAAATCCGCGAAGGTCGCGGCGTAGGACCGCGCAAGGATGCCGTCTACATCGATTTAACCCACCTTGGACGCGATAAAATTATGGAACGTCTCCCTGAGTTGCGTGACCTTGCTATCACATTCCTAGGTCTTGATATGATCAAAGAGCCGATCTTAATTTCAGCTACTGCCCACTACTCAATGGGGGGAATTCCAGTCGATAAAGATGGACATGTCCGTAAAAACAACACCGAATTTGTCGAAGGATTCTATGCAGCGGGTGAGTGTTCATGTTCAAGCGTGCACGGAGCCAATCGCCTCGGAGCAAACTCAGTTCTCGAAGCGCTCCTTTTTGGACGTTTCGTTGGCAAAACAATGGTTGCCGAAATAGATACTATCACGTTACACAAAGCAACCCATGCCGATGCAGAACGGATGGTGAATGAGATGAATTGGGTATTCACCAACAATGGTCAAGAGTCGGTTTCACAACTCCGTAAAGAGCTCCAACAATCGATGACCGATAACGCAGGGGTTTTCCGCACCGCCGAAACACTCACAGCGCAAATGGAGATTCTCAAAGATCTTCGCAACCGCTACAAAAACATCCGTATTGCCGACAAATCTAGAATTTTCAATACTGAGCTTCAAGAGGCAATCGAATTTGGTCACATGCTCGACTATTCCCTCTTTATCGTTGCCAGTGCGTTGAATCGCAAAGAGAGTCGTGGGGCTCACTTCCGTGAAGATTTCCCAACCCGTGATGATGAAAATTTCTTGAAACACACCATGGCATACATGGACAGCAACGGTGATATTAACTTGGACTACATGGACGTTACCCTCGGTCGTCATGAAGTAAAAGCGCGATCATATTAAGGAGAACGGGATGAATTCTATCAAAACTCAACAAGTCACGTTTAAGGTCTTCCGTTTCAATGAAGAGACCGATTACCTTCCATACTATAATACTTATACGCTCGATGTAACTCATGAAGAGGTTGTACTGGATATCCTCAACCGTATCAAATGGGATCACGACGGTTCACTCTCATACCGCCGTAGCTGCCGCCACGGTATTTGCGGAGTTTGTGCAATCAAAGCCAACGGCAAAGGGATATTAGCGTGTAAAACACGCCTTTTTGATCTTATCGAAACCTTCGGGAGCGAAATCACCCTTGAGCCACTCAGTACCAAACGGGCAATCAAAGATTTGATCATAGATAAAAAAGATTTTTGGGATAAACACGCTCAGGTTAAGCCGTATCTCGTCAGTGAGATCGAAGAGCACCCCGCTCAAGAGCATCTAGTTAGCCCTCACGATGCCGAGAAATTGCTTGAAGCCGACTATTGTATCCAGTGTGGTGCATGTCACTACTCGTGTCCAGCACTTGAAGTGAACGATCAGTACATCGGACCAGCGGCATTTGCAGCAGCATACCGTTTCAGTGCCGACGTACGAGATGATGCATCTGTAGAGCGTCTTCACATAGTCAACGAAGAGGCTCAAGGGGTTTGGGATTGTGTCAAATGTATGGAGTGTGCCGAGGTTTGTCCTAAAGAGGTTAATCCTATTGAAAAAATCACCAAGCTCCACAACATGGTATTTGAAGCGGGTATTGCGAAAAACAATGTTGCAACACGTCATGCCGTCGGCTTTGCCCACTCGATCGAAAAACACGGTCTTCTTGATGAGGGTGAGTTGGTTCGATACTCTGAGGGGAACATCGGTGTCCTCAAACACGTTCCGGTAGCACTCAAAATGTTTGCCAAAGGGAAAATCGTATTGCCGTGGAATATGCCAAAATCCGATAAACTAGATGAGATCAAAAAATTAGTCAAAATCTCATCAACCGTAAAGTTCTAGGGAGTACATAATGGAAAAATTAAAATACGCACTTTTTACCGGTTGCACTGCCAAAGAGAGCACACCAGAACAAATGATGTCGACAATGGCTGTTGCTAAAAAATTAGGAATCGAGTTGATAGAACTCACCGAAGCATCATGCTGCGGCGCTTCACACCTCCAAGATTATGATGATTTTCTCTCTCTTGTACTCAATGCACGTAACATCGCATACGCTGAACAACACGGTTTAACAATGGTGACTATCTGCAATACTTGTCAGCTCAATACGGCGATGACCAAACATCGCCTTGATCACAACCCAGAGCTCAAAGCAAAAGTGAACGCGAAACTCTCAGAAGTGGGATTGGAGTACAAAGGAACATCTCAAATCACCCACTTTCTCTACGCGATTATCGATGATTTCGGTCTTGATAAGATCAAAGAGATGGTAGTCAAACCACTAAGCCAGTTCAATATTGCCCCGTTTTATGGATGTCACAATATCCGCCCTTCCGAGCTTCAAAACGAAACGCATAAAAACTCTGAAAATGCGTACCGCCCTACTTCATTGGATGATTTAATCATCGCATGCGGTGGAGCTAATGTCGATTATGAAGAGAAAAACAAATGTTGCGGGTTCCACGCCGAGCTTCAAGCCCCTCGAACTGCCGCAATTTTAACCGGTAATGCGGTTGCCGGAGCGATGGATGCGAATGCAGACTGGATGGTGACACCATGCCCTCTTTGTCATCTCAAACTTGATACCCAGACACACCATGCTTCCATTGCAATCGGTCGTGAAGTTTCCCTTCCGGTTCTTCATATGCAGCAAATGGTAGGTTTGGC
>JACXUF010000127.1 GCA_014764105.1 Sulfuricurvum sp.
TGAAATTCTAGTTTATCCTATAGGATAATCTCTCAGGGCCTTCGGGCCCTTTTATTCTCCTTATGTTAAGCTTTTCGCTAGAGGATTCGTCACCCTCTAGCACTCTCAACACTCTCTTTTTTAAATCCTTTTAGCTTGTCGTTTTGGTGTAACCGCTTTGGTATCTTTCTCTTTTTTCTCTTGGGTTGATTGTCGTAGGAAAAACGGTATCGTTTTTTCTGGACGTTGTGCCAAATCCTCTACCAATGCTGCTTCCACACACTCTTTATCGTGATATTGACACAGATAGGTATGGATGAGGGATATTTGGCGTTCCAAAGAAATTTTCCATGTTGAGAGAGTTTGGGTATAGATCCATTCGCTAAAGGTGTAGAACCCTTTAAAAACACTTCCATTAGCCCATATCAACGGAACGGTTTGGGTAAAGCTTCCACTGTTGTAAAAAATATCCCAAAAGCGTGCAAACCGTTTCATCTTTTGGATATCGCTAAAGCTGAGAAGATTGTTTTGGAGAATGTCATAGGGAGGTATGTCTGAGTAGATCATTCCATGACTCTTGTCATGGCGCGATAAAGTTGTTCCGGAGAGATTTTTTAAAATACCGATTTGGATTTCGCTGTGGGTGAGTGAGACCAGCTTGTCAAGATTACGACCAAATCCCTCTAGTGTCTCTCCCGGTAGTCCGACGATGAGATCAAGATGCATGTGGGCACGAGTTTCGTTTTCTAGGAACTTTAAATTCTCAAAAATCTTCTCAACTTTCAATGGTCGATTGATCCCTTTTGCGATGATGGGGTCCAAGGTTTGGATACCGATCTCAAGCTGGAGCGATCCTGCGGGGAATTGTTTGATTTTCTCTTTGAGTACATCTGGGAAATGATCGGGGATTACCTCAAAATGGGCAAAGAATGGTGGCTCTTTGGAGAGGAAAAAATCCAATATTCGATTCGCGAAGGTCATGTTGAGATTGAACGTACGATCGATGAATTTGAAACTCCGTGCTCCCCGTTGCCAAAGGGTTTCGAACTCTTCAAGCAACCGATCTAATGAAAAGTTACGCACCTTTTCATCAATGGAAGAGAGACAGAACTCACACTCGAACGGACATCCGCGTGAGGCTTCGACATAGATGTAGCGGTGTGCTACATCCTCCTCACTGTAGGCAGTATAGGGGAGGGCTATCGATTTTAGATCGGGGAGAGGGGCTTTGATGAGGTGGGGTTGTTTTTTATGTTGTGTTTTTTCTCCGTCATCCTCGGGCTTAGCTCGGGGAACCAGCTGGATCCCCGCCTTTGTGGGAATGGCGAAAGAGACGGGATAGGCGGAAGAGCCGTGATTTAATATCTCTTTGCACAACTCATAAAACGCCACTTCTCCTTCGCCACTGATGATATAATCGGCTTTACTAAAATCGACACGGTGAGGTAGGTATCCCGCTTCAGGACCACCAAGGACGATAATTGTGCTCGGAGAGACTTTTTTGATGGTTTGGATAAGCTCTGATGTTTGTGTGGCGTTCCAAATGTAAACCCCTATGCCGATAATGCGCGGTGAGTGTTTGAGGAGATTTTCGGTGATGCTCTGAATCTGCTCGTTTATCGTAAATTCGATAATTTTCGTTTTCGGTTGCAGCTCGTGCATATTGGCATAAAGATACCGAAGTCCCAATGCGGTATGGGCATAACGGGCATTGAGGGTGGTTAAAAGAATCGTATCCATAGATTTTCCGATAAAAGATAAACGTATTATATGCTATTCTACAGTATTAAAAGAGTGGTCAATGGGTTTGCCGCTCAGTCCATTCGATTGCCCAAAGATCACCCTATTTTTAGTCGAATAAGGAAATCAATGAATTTAACCTCCAAAAACGCTCCAGTCGAAGTTTCCATCCAAAAAATGGAAAAGATATTAAGCGATTTGGGATGTGATGTCATCTACTCACACGAAAAACATCCCCTTGAGCACTGTTATTCGGTTAATCTCGCCTCAGTAGAGGCACCTAAACATATCTACTCGAACGGAAAAGGTATCTATTCGGAAGCATCCAAAGCAAGCGCTTTGGGTGAATACATCGAGCGGCTCCAAACGAATAACTTTTTCATCGATTTTCATCTGCCAAAACGACAGTACTATCCAGATGAGGTAGAATTTGATTTTGATGGGGGGTATCTAACCCCTGAGTTGATAAAACTGTATGATCCTAACGGTGAACTGAGCATGGATGAACTCCTCGATTTCAACAGTGATACTGAGGATAAAATCGTCGCATTGCCGTTCAAAAAGCTAGGGGGTGATGAGAGTGTTTATTTTCCGATCAATATCCTCAGCAACCTCTATGTCAGCAACGGACTTGCTACGGGGAATACCCCCAAAGAGGCGCAAGTTCAGGCGATGAGCGAGATACTGGAGCGGTATGCAAAAATCGAGATTATCAAAGAGGGGTATGCGCTTCCAGCCTACAGCGATGAGTTTTTAGCGCAGTTCGAGCGTCTCTACAGCGATTTAGTGAAACTTCGCAAATTGGGGTATATCGTCACTGTATTGGATGCGTCATTGGGGGGAAAATACCCTGTGACGGCGATTTCGTTTATTAACCCCACCAACGCGACCCTATTTGTCTCTTTTGGTGCCCATCCGATCCTCGAAGTGTCGTTGGAGCGGACGATGACCGAGCTGATGCAGGGACGCGGATTGGAGGATCTCGAAAGCTTTGAAGTGCCGACGTTCGATATGTCCATCGTCTCTGAGAGCTTTAATCTTGAATCCCACTTTATCGATTCCAACGGCAAGATGGGGATACAGTTTTTAAGTGCCAAAAAGAGCTTTGAGTTCGCACCGTGGGGGTATGATGGGGATGGGACTGAGGCTGAATATGACTATCTCCTCGCTATTTTTGAATCGATGGGGAAGGAGATTTATATTCGTGAATACGATTATGTAGGTTTTTATTCGTGTCAGATGATCGTGCCGGGTGTATCTGAGGTTTATCCGATCGATGATTTGGTCTATAACAACCGTAATCGGGGGAAATTGTATCGGGATACTATTTTAAATTTTGCCGATTATGATTCTGAAAATGTACTTGATGAGATCGAAGCGCTCGAAGATCATTTAAATGTTGAGAAATTTATCGGGGTGATTTTCGAAGAGAATTTTACGATCGGCGAACTCAAAGCGCAGTTGCATCTCTCTAATGGAACTTTCGATGAAGCGGTGAATTATTTGGAGTTTTCCACGAACCCCATCTCTGTTTTGGTGCGTGAGTTGCTCCGAATGGAGGAGTTGGGGCTGGAGTGGGAAGATTATGTTCAAGGGCTTAATGATCTCTATACCCCTGAACGTGTTGAGAGGGCATTGAAGATTGTAAACGGTGAGGATACTTTGGTGTCAACCCGTTTACACCCTGATTATTACCGAATGTTGGAGATGTACGATCGGTTGGAGAGAAAAAAAAGAGGATGGGGGTAAATGGTGTTATTTTAGGCAATTCACTATTTCTCCACAGTATGATCTTAGAGTGCAAAAAATAATTTTAACTGACCTTACGCACTTGATGAAATCAAGGGCAAAAGGGGCAGTTTTCTGCCCTATC
>JACXUF010000129.1 GCA_014764105.1 Sulfuricurvum sp.
GATTTTGGCAAATATTGCGATTCGCCCGTTGAGGGAGCATTTCGAACTTTTGGAGCGGTTTTCCAAAGAGACGCTCCATGAGTTGAATCTCCCTATTAACACCATTACTACCAATGTTCAGATGCTCCGCAAAAACCAAGATGATGAAAAATCGCTAAAACGGCTGGAGAGGATTGAAGCAGCGACGCAGATGCTCCAAGAGCGGTATAGTGAACTCGATTATATGATTAAAAAACAGATGGAGCGGGAGAAAATGGAGAGATTTGAACTCTCAGAGCTGATCGATGAGCGGATTGCGTTTCTTCGACCACTCTATCCGAATGTTCTTTGGAATCTTGATCTTTCTTTGCAGATTGTATTTTGTGATCGGGTCGGCTTGGGAAAAGTGATCGATAATTTGGTTGAAAACGGGGTGAAATATTCGACAGGAACCCCATCAATTACCATTTCATTGTACAATCACACCCTGAGTATCTGCGATCAAGGGATCGGAATGGACGAGATTACGTTGATGCGTATCTATGATCGTTATTATCAGAATGATTCGACCGTAGCGGGATATGGGATTGGACTGAGTCTAGTTAAACGCTATTGTGATCGGAATCGGATACATTTGCATGTTGCTTCCCGTCTCGGTGAGGGGACATGCGTCAAACTTGAATTTAAAAAAGGGGAACACTAAATGGAATACAGCAACTGGTTGGAGGCAACCCACAGTGCAATCGATTACGGAATCATCGGAATATTAATCATGATGAGCATTGTCTCCTTGTGGCTTTTTATCGAGCGTCTTATGGCGTATGGGGCGGTCAAAGTAGAAGAGTATCAAACCAAAGAGGAATTGGAGCTCGATTTAGGAGATCACGTCTCTACGATTGCGACGATCGGATCAAATGCTCCGTATGTTGGATTGCTCGGAACAGTACTGGGGATTATGGTAACGTTTTACAGCCTCGGCGATGCGGGCGCGGTCGATCCTAAAAAGATTATGACAGGATTGGCATTGGCGCTCAAAGCGACGGCAATGGGGTTGGTGGTCGCTATCCCATCTATTATTTTTTATAACATCTTGCTCCGTAAGATGGAGCGGATTGTGACGATGTGGGAGATTTCCAATAAAAAATAAATAGCTATCCTACTTTTTTGTTCCGGCAAAAGTAGTAAAAACCTCATCTATCAAGCAAATCGCCTGCGCGAATCCTTGTGCTGCTGCATCGCGTGCGGTGCCAATATGGATGCTTGAGAGATAGGATAGGAGGAATAAAAACATGAAAAAAATGAAACGGTTCGATACAATTAACGTCATCCCCTTTATCGATATTATGCTGGTATTGTTGGTGATGGTGCTTACCACTGCTACCTTCGTTAAAACAGGTCTTATCTCTGTCGACTTGCCAGAGGCAAAAAGTGCGGCATCCAAACATGAACCCCGTGAACTCAAACTGACGATCCAAAAAGACGGCACATTGATGTCAGGAGAAGAGAACACCCCTATCACATTGGCTGAATTCGAACAACAGGTTATTGCCGGAGGCAAAGAGATGACGGTAGCCCTTTATAGTGATGAAAAGGCGGAGTTTAAAAACTTCGTCGTAGTAATGGATGTTCTCAAACGTTTGGGGCATGAACAGCTCTACATCGTGACCGATAAAAAGTAATTACAGTGCACCAAATCAGCAATTACGTTTATGCTCGCGATGAACTCTTAGGTTGGGATATTCCGACGAAGCGGTTGCCCAACCCCTATTACGATTTTCCCTACTTGGTGCTGGAGGGGGTGCTTAGCCCCGATGAGTGCCGCGCCATAACGGAGGCGGCATTGTCCGACAAAGAGGCGGTGCAGGCTGAACTTCGGGGTAAATCGCTCGACACAGCGATCCGCAAAACCGATATTCATATGTTAAGTGCGGAACACCGTATCATCTATGATCGCCGTTTTGAAGCGGTTCGTTCTGATATAGAGGAATTTTTTGTCCTCTCGCTCGCCAAAGCGACCGATGTGCAGGTGTTGGGGTATGAGAGCGGATCGTTTTACGTTAAACACTCCGATGATGCGAGTGAGCTTCGTGATCTAGATGGGAATATTATCGGTTATAAGACGGTAGCCCCTGAGCGTAAACTGACAACGGTTTTATTTACTACGTCTTATACTCCCCATCCGACCGATAAAGATCACTTTAGCGGAGGAGAGCTCCTGTTTAATTATTTGTGCGATCAGCACGGTAATACGATCACTCTGCGCCCTGAAGCGGGGGATATGGTGGTGTTTTTCTCTAACCCCTATTTTTCTCACGAAGTATTGCCGGTCAAAGAGGGATTTCGTTTGAGTCTTGTTCAATGGCATAATTGTCTTTAAGGCGCTATAATGTCGCATCTTTTTGGGAGGGCGGAATATGCGCTACTTTTACAGTTCGTTTGCGATCATGGTTATCGGTTTGATTGCAGCGTATCTCTTAGGCGGACTCGCCGCTATTTACATCACCTTTTTGTTGATTATTCTTGAAATTTCCCTTTCGTTCGATAATGCCATCGTCAATGCCAAAGTGTTGGAAACGATGGAACCGATATGGCAAAAACGGTTTATTATTTTTGGTATTCCGATCGCTGTTTTCGGGATGCGTTTGGTGTTTCCACTCGCTATTGTCTCGATTGTGACGGGGATGGGGATGGTTGATACATTGCAAGTGGCGGTGAATCAACCTAATGAATACGAAAAAATGCTCAAATCGACCGAATCGACGATTTTCGCATTCGGGGGGGCGTTTTTATTGATGGTCTTTTTGGATTTTTTCTTTGAAGAGAAAGGTATCAAATGGGTCACGTTTGTTGAGGGTTCCAAACTTGTGGAAAAAGCCTCTACTATCAACAATATTGAATTGATTACGGCGATTATGGTTGGTATCGGATTGGGTCACATCACGCAGGATTTTGGTGTCGTATTGGCGTTTATGTATGGTGTATTGCTACACTCATTGCTAGGGATGCTGGATCATTTCCTCTCTTCTGATACAGTCAAAAGTGGGATTGCGGGATTTGTCTATCTTGAAGTTCTCGATGCAAGTTTCAGTTTTGACGGTGTTATTGGGGCATTTGCGCTCACCAGTAACATCTTTATCATTATGATCGGTTTGGGTGCAGGTGCGATGTTTGTTCGTAGTATGACGATCTTTTTTGTAGAACACAAAACGCTTTCACATTTCCGCTATCTTGAGCACGGTGCCCACTATGCGATTGGTGTTTTAGCGATTATTATGTTGATGAAGATCAATATGCACATCAGTGAGATGGTGACCGGAACGATCGGTATCGGACTCATCTTGATCGCCTTTTTGCACTCACTTTGGGAAAACATGCATGCTAATCTAATCGAAAAGGATTAGTGGAAAAATGCTAGTAGAGTTAAATCAATGCTACTAGCAACTCATCTCGCTGAATTGCTAAAAGACTTTCAAGTTTGTTTAGAGCCTCCAAAAGGGTTTTTGAAACCTCTTCAATGTTGCTATAATACGTACGAGCTAGCTTTTGATTATCCGCTGATACTTTTTTCCTCGATTGGGTAATCATCGCCATGACCCATGAT